>NZ_JBFRGW010000018.1:0-83972 GCF_052115545.1 Microvirga sp. 2MCAF35 | reverse complement strand
CCGGGAGCACTGGAGGAGTTTGCGCCAGCGTCTGGAGAGAGGCCGCCGCGCGCGAACCCTGCGCACCCGCTTTCGACACGATCCCGCTGCCTACCTGGCGGCTCTCGAACAGCAGGTCTGCCAGCTAGCTTTGCCGTCCTAGAAAAAAAACGCCGAACAAACCAGCGAGTATCAGGATTATCCCTGTGGTGTGTGACGGTGCAGTCGCCGACGCGTTCTGTTGATCCCGCTCAAGATATCACGCTCGGGTGCCGCGCTTCCGGGATCTCCGAGTGACGTCTCCGGATCGCAGATGGCGTGCCCGTCCCAGCGGACAGGCACAATCATGCTGGAGCAGGGCAGGGGTTGCATCGCATCGAAGCCGTCGCTCATTGCGCTCTCATGGGTCAATAACTCGCGCGGATCCCCCTGGTCGCAACCTCAAAGCCACAACCGGAATATTGCCCGCCTGCCGTCGGATCGCTCGTGAACCCCAACGAGGCAAAGGATCTAATCGTGAGCGGAATATTCGGCGAAGCGAATTCGGGGAGCCGGAATCCCAAACCCTGCGGCTGGCCGGAGCCGGCTTATGGACGCGGGCCCGACAAGGTGCGCCATGGACAAATCCTCGTACAGTCCGAGCTCTTGCCCTTGAGAGCTGTAGATGAACGGGTCGATCGTCTTGTGCGACAGCCGTTCACACGTCCCGGACGTTGGGAGGTAACCGCCCAACTTTGAGGCAATCCAAAGAGTGGACCGCCTGTACCGTTTTGCGAGAGTTTTTGCCCGGCCGTCGACGTCTGTTCCTCGCTTTTGCGTCGGTCGCCATATGGAATCAGCCGGGCTATAACGACCTTCATCCTGAACCTCGTTCAGCTTGATCTTGCGATGGATCGGCGATGATGCCGCCTCAGGCGGCTGGCGCTTGTAAAGATCGGGCTCTTGGCCGCGTGCAGCTGTCTCGTGCCGCTGACCCGGACTTAGGTGAACGCAGGGAAGGGCCATCCAGCCTTAGGGTAAAAACCCATTCTCACGAATCTCATGCCTCAATTGGGAACCGCCGGCATTAGCGTGTAATTCGCATAAGATATATTATGGAACTATAGACTTGGTTGAGCCAGGAGAGGCTTGGTGAAGCTCTCGGCATTACGTTCCAACAGGTTCAGGAATATGAGAATGGGACGAACCGCGTCGGGGCCGGACACGGCTCCAACGGATTCGGCCTTCATGAAGATACAAAGCCCGGCTTCGCGCCGGGCTTTGCTGCATCTCGTCACAGCTATGGCCGATGGCACGGCTACTCCGTCCCTGGATCGGGATTGCTGAAACTCGCCAAAATATCCTCGCCCCATCCGATCCCATCGGGTAGCTTCGCTATCGCATCGATCGCTTCCTTCAGGCCCGGAACGGACCGGATCTGCGTCTCGCTCAGCTTGCGTCCAAGATCGACGCCATGTGCCCAAAAGGTCAGGATCATCAATTCCTGCTTTGTCGTGAGTTCGTCATTCTCTCTGCTCATAGCCCTCTACCCCGCCAACCGATGAGGGATTCGCTCTGGTTCAACAAGGACACGCTGGGTATTGCCGCGCATGTCTTGCAGACGAGCCAGAGTCCGATGGTCGAAGGATGCAATAACCGCAACCACATCCTCGTTGCCGAGGGTCTGCGGCAAACCAAGAGGCATCGTGCGGAAGTGCAGCTGCACAAGGCGGAGCAACCATAGAGGATTCATCTGAATGATGATCGAGCCGACCCCACTCTCCAGCCCCCATTCGACAATCCCTGACAGCAAGGCGTTGGCGACCGGGCTCAGGGTTCGCCCTCGCTCACGGTGAGCTGGCTCGACACAGTACCGGGTCCATTCCCAGATGTGTTCACCGACCGGACGCTCAATCTCGCACAGCTGAGGCATCACGTCCGAGAGCAAATGCGGTTGCGTCGTCGGGAGCATGCGCTGGTAGCCGAGGACCTGGCCGGCCTCGATGTAAAGCATGTGGATTGCATGTTCATTGTCGAACTGATCGATCTCCCGGCCGTCCGGTCTCTCAAGATCTGTCCATTTTTTTTCCTCTACGAAGACCCGATGCCGAAGCCGGTAGGCCTGCTCCATCGCATCACGGAACAGGTGCTGGTTCTCTGGTGTAACGATGTGGATCATGTGCCCTCTCTTGTTTTGGCGAGGGCATTTAATCAGCGCCTTGAGGGCGCAACAGTACGCGATGCCGTACTGTCTATTTGATGAGCCTGAGCCGTATTGCTTCCGCAACGGCATGGGTACGGGTTCGGGTTCCAAGCTTTTCGCGCGCCGAGCGCATGTGCTTGTCGACTCCATGTTCGGAGATGCCCATCCGCTCACCGATTTCCCATTCCGACTTGCCCTCTGCGGCCCACTGCAGGGTTTCGCGCTCGCGCGGTGTCAGGGTGATCGTGGATCGGTCCTCCTCTCGCAGGAGGATGGAGCGGCCAAGCGCATAGGTTGCCAAGAGGGTGAGCACCCCTCTGTCCTCGGGCGAGATCTCAAGGCGTTCACCTGCTATCGAGAACCCGGCAACATCGCCGTCGAGGGTGGTCAGAGGAATTGTGAATCCCTGTCGGAGCTTGAAATCTCCAGCCTCATCCATGACACGCCATGCATAGGTGTCGCTCCGGCAAATCGGCTCCAGTTCGCTCCACAGGAAAGACGCTGGGCTCGTTTGGACCGAGCGGATGGTGGGATCGCGAAAGATGTAGCCGTGGGAGAAGTAGCGCAGGCTCCAATCCTTAGGCCAATGATCGAGCACCACGCTTGAGACCTGCTGCTGCCGGCTGGTTCCAGGCCCTGGAATGATCCCGGCCAGGACATATTCCGCACCGAACTGGCTGACCGAGGCGAGGAGCATTTCGCAGACCTCGGCAGGGCTCCTCGCTCCATCAAGATTGCGAATGAACTCTACGGTCTTCTCGAACACATTGCGTGTCATTGTTCAGCCTCGTTAGCTGAACATTGTTTCATTGTCGCTGAATCGTCAATCTGCCTGGGAGCGTTACGGATCTCGATCTCCGATACTCGGCGAGTCAGATCGCATATTCCCTAGCGGCACAGTCTGTTGCGCCTCCTGGACGGTCACCCTTATGCGAACTCTCGCCTTCCGATCCTATCGCGCCGACCTCGGGATATCAGTTCCAAGTCTGAGAAGTCGGCGCGATTTGCGGTCGTTCAGTTCACTGCAGCGGTCAACGTGATTTCGACCAGGGTATCCTCGCCCAGGTCTGCCACGCCAACAGTCGCGCGCGCCGGGAAATGTTCCGGCGGGAGCCACCTCTTCCAGGCCTGGTCCATCTCGGGCTTGCGGTTGAGATCCGTGAGGAAGACGGTTGCCGACAGCAAGCGGGTTTTGTCCGTGCCTGCGGCTTTGAGATATTCATCGAATTTCGCGAGAATCTGCTCGGTCTGACCTTCGAGGCCGGCCGACATGTCGTCGGCGACCGTTCCGCCGACGAACACGAATCCATTATGAACCACGACGCGGTGCATGATGGGCGTTTGAATATGTCGTTCAGTCACTTCGTGTTTCCTTGATTATTTTGGCTTGGAGTGATGCGTGTTGGCCAGATCGGCCAGAACGGCAACTTTGGCGGCATCCGATTGCGGCAGGCCGGCAAGTTCGCGCAGTTTCAGGGGTTTGATCGGAAAACGCAGCCGGTAATAGTCGACCTTGCCGGGGCTGACGCTGCGTTCATCCGCAATGAGTTCCGTCACCGTCAGCCCGCAGAGCCGGCCCTGGCACGGGCCCATCCCGGACCGGAGAAAGACCTTCATCTGATTGGGACCGACGGCTCCCGCGCGCACGGATGCCCGAATCTGACCCGCGGAGACTTCCTCGCAACGGCAGACGATGGTCTTAGGGTCCGGTGGGATCCTGAACGATCGGGACGGGCGGTACAGGACATCGAGAAAGCCCCGCCCCTGCGTGACCTTCCTGAGCTGCGCCTTCAGCCGCGCAGCTCTTTGGTCCCGGTCCTCACCATTGACGAGCCCGAGCCGCGACGCGCAGCCAAGTCCTGCCAGCGAACCCTGAAGAGCGGCCGCTTCGGCGCCCTGGATTCCCGCGCCATCTCCCGCGATGGCAATCCCGGGAACGGATGTCTCATACCAAGTGTCGACCTGCGGCCGAAACGCCAGCTGCGTCTCGTCCCACTCGTGTTTGCAGCCGGTTGCGTTGGAGAAGTTGATATTGGGAACCACGCCCTGATGAAGCAGGAGAAGATCCGCAGGCATGCGGTGCTCCTGTCCATCGGCGGTCCACACGACCTCCTTCAGCTCTCCTTTGCCGTCTGCCGACAGAGCCGAGACCCATCGAACCACCTTCGTGCGGCGCTGCACCGTCCGCAGGAGCCTCAGTCCCTTGGCGACATAACCCGAGGCCAGGAAGGCCGGCAGATGGCGCGCGGCCTTCAGCCAGTTGCTCTTGGGTGTCGTGTCGAGAACCGCGGAAACCGTTGCGCCGGCCTCGACCAGTTGAGCGGCCAGCAGGTAGAGAAGGGGCCCTGTTCCGGCAATGACCACCCTGCCCTCCGGGATGAGCCCGGACGTTTTCAGGGCAATCTGGGCGGCGCCGGCGGTCATGACGCCGGGCAAGGTCCATCCGGGAATCGGAAATGACCGCTCGAGTGCCCCGGTTGCGAGCACGATCTGCCTAGCACGGATCAGGCGGGCTGCTCCACCTCCCGACACACCGACTTCGTGGCCGATGATGCGGCCTCCTTCATCATGGGCCGGCCCGATGCTCCACGCCGTCGTCGCCGGAGCATAGTGAGCGCCGGAACGCAGGAACGCCTCGGCAATCTCGCGCCCCCGCCAGTAATCCTCTCCCATGCGCTGGCGATCAGCCTCGCGAGCAAGAAGGACCGACCTGTAGATCTGGCCGCCGGGCGTCCGGTTCTCGTCGATGAGAAGGGTTCGCGCTCCAAGGTCCGAAACCGTCTTGGCCGCGGAAAGTCCAGCGGGTCCGCCGCCGATGACGACGACGTCGTAGGCCTCGGCGAGATCGTTGATCGGGCAGGCCGCTTCATCTCCCGTGATAGATGTCATCGGGTCGGCTCCGATTGCAGGGCGTGGGCGCCATGCTGGGTTTCGACCCTCATTCCGTCTCGCACCTGGACAAGGCACCCTTGCCTATTGCCCACGCCATCGATCCTGACGAGACACTCGAAGCAGACGCCCATCATGCAATAAGGACCTCGCACTGCGCCGGACACAGGCGTCGTGCGGCAGGCCCGGATACCCGCCGCGAGGAGCGCGGCGGCGACGCTGTCCTCCGCCGAGGCGGTGATGGACCTGCCGTCGAAAGTGAAAGTAACCTGATCCCCGTCGCGATCAGGCGCCCGCCGAAACATGGAACCTCCTGGTCGAAAAGACTGCCAATTCGCCGGGGAGCGCCCCTGCGGACATAGCCTCCGCCAGATCGTAGGCATGCTGGGGGGCCAGAGTGACGCCGGAATGGGCCATCGCCATGAAGGCGCCGGGATAGGCCGGCGATTGTTCGTAGACCGGAGCGCCATCCAGCGTCATGACCCGGAACGCGGCCCAGGTCCTGACGACATTCAGCTCCGCCAGCTGGGGAAACATTCTGACGGCCCTATCGGCCATCACAGATGAAATACCGTGATCTGTTACGAGGTTGGCGCCGTTCGCCTCCTCACTGTCGCCGATCATGACGCCGCCCTCGTCGGTCTGGCGAACGGTCACGACCGGGTAACGGAGGAAAGGAGCGGCTTTTTCAGTCACGATGATCTGGCCTCGGCTCGATTTCATGGGAGCGTCCAGACCCACCATCGGGGCCAATCGGGCGTTTCCCAGGCCGGCGGCGAGAACAACCTTGGGCGCCCTCACCTCCCCCCAGGATCCTTTGAGCAAGAAGGCGCCGCCATGTGGCTCGATCGTTTCGACAGCATGGTCCGCGCGGTAGTCGATGCCGCGAGCCGTGAAGGCGGCATGCAGAGCACGAAAAAGGCGGAGGGAGTTCACGTGCCCGTCCAAGGGGCAGTAGATCGATCCGGTCACCTCGGGGCCTATTGCGGGAAGCCGCGCCTTCGTCTGCGCATGATCGAGAACTTCATAGGGGTGCGCCACCGCGCCGGGCTGGTCATGCAACCGCTTGAGCGCATCCACATTGGCCTGCAGCTCTCGGTCCGACAGGCAAAGGGTGAAGCCACCGGGCTGGTCGAGGTACACATCGATACCGGTATCGGCGTTCAGCTCCGCGGCCAGCCGAGGCCACGCGGCAGCGGCGGCTTTCGTCCAAGCCGTGTAGGCAGGAAACCCCAGTCCTTTTCCCTGAACCCAGACGAGGGCGAAATTGGCCCGCGACGCGCGAAGCGCGATGTCGCCCTCGTCCAGCACGCAGACCCGTAATCCCTGGCGTGCGAGGCCCCAGGCCAGGCACGAGCCCATGAGGCCGCCCCCGATGACGACAAAGTCGGCCTCGGCATGTTTTCGATTGACTGCCATTCCTGATATCCGAAGCCGCGTGGCGCCAGACGCGCCACGCGGGCCTGAAGCATCTCAGCTCTGAGGCGTGATGTTGGTCTTGAACCACTTCATCGACAGCTTCTGGATCGTGCCATCCTTGATGGCGCCCTGAATCGCCTCGTCGAAGCTCTTCTTGAGATCGCCCTCGTCCTTGCGCAGGCCCACGGCGATGCCGGCGCCGAGAAGGCCGCCCGTCAGCGAGGGACCGGCCACGGCATAATCCTTGAAATCGGGCTTCTCGAGCGTGCCGATCACCTGGGCGGCTCCGGCGAAGACGGCATCGATGCGCCCGGCCGCGAGATCGAGGTCGTGCTGCTCCGTGGTCTTGTACTCGCGGATCTCGGCCGTGCCCTTCAGGTACTTGTCGGCGAAATTGGCCTGGATCGTCGAAGTCTGGACGCCGATGGACTTGCCCTTCAGCAGCGGCTTGAGGTCCTCGATGGCCTTCTCGGCGGCGGCCTGCTGGGTCGTGAGGTTGAAGGACTGACCGGTGCCCGGAAGCTTCGCCAAGGGCGAGTCCTTAGCCGCCAGGAAGACGCTCGGCGTATCCGCATACGGAATCGAGAAGGCGATCACCTCTTTGCGCTTATCGGTGATCGTCATGCCGGCCATGATGGCATCGTACTTCTTGGCCGTCAGCGCCGGGATGATGCCGTCCCAATCCTGGGCGACGATCTCGCACTTCACCTTCATGCGGGCGCAGAGGTCGTTGGCGAGGTCGATCTCGAAGCCTTCGAGCTTGCCGCCGGGTCCTGTGAAGTTCCACGGCGCGTAGGCGCCTTCCGTGGCGATCTTGACGGTCTTTTCCTGAGCGGCCGCCCCGCCGACTGCAACCAGCACGCCGAGGGCTGCAGCCCCCATGACTCCCAATGTATTCATGTTCTCTATCCCTCATGGAATTCTTGAGGTCGATCAGCCGCGTGCACCTTGGCTGCCCCAGATCCTCTACGTGGAACAATCGACATGCCTTTCCATAAGGTCAAATGAGAATTACTTATTCGAGCATACGTAAATGTTATGCTCCAGGTTGACCCGGTGGATATCAGCTCCCGTCAAATCGAAGCTTTTCGCATGGTGATGCTCACGGGGAGCATCACGGCTGCCTCAGAAGCGCTGTTCGTGACGCAGCCCGCCGTCAGCCGGCTCGTCCAGGGTCTCGAGGAGGCAACGGGTCTCACGCTTTTCAAAAGGCGCGGGAACCATATCGTCCCGACGCCGGAAGCGACCGCGTTCCTGGCCGAGGTGGAACGATCGTTCGTGGGATTGTCGAGGATCGGTGCCTTCGCACAGGCGCTCCGTGCCCAGATTGCCGGCACTCTTCGGATCGCCGCGATGCCGGCTCTGGCCGGCAGTATCCTGACCCGGTTCGCCGCGCGCTTTTCCACACATCGGCCAGACGTCCATATCTCCATCAGCGGGATCCCGTCCCATCTCGTGACGGACGCGGTCGCAAGCGGGCAGGCCAATTTCGGATACGCGGACGGTCCCCTGGACCGGGTCGGGCTGGAAATCGAAACCGTTCCTGTCGCAGCGGTTGCCATCATGCCGCGAAGCCATCGCCTCGCCCAGCATGATCGCATCACGCCGGCAGATCTCGACGGCGAACGTTTCGTCGGGATCGGCCGAGGAACGCTCTTCCGGTCGAGGATCGATACGGCTCTCGCGGGGATTCCCCGAACGATCTCACTCGAAACGCCCTTGTCGCATATCGCCTGCCTCCTGGTTGCGGAAGGTGGGGGCGTCAGCCTCGTCGATCCCTATTCGGCGGCGGAGTTCCTCGACAAGGGAATCGTTGCGAAACCATTTGCGCCGTTCATCGATGCCGGGTTCGTGGCGCTGCGCGCTCCCCAGCACTCCGTCTCTGCCTTGGCCGGCACGTTCATGCGGGAGTTTCGCGAGCATGTGGACGGCTGGTCGCTGCCCTAACCGGTCCTCCCATCAGCTCACGGCATCAGCCACTGCTTTGCCGATGGTTTCCGTGGCGGCATTTCCGCCCAGGTCGCGTGTCCGCAGGGTACGCTCGCTCAAGACGTCTTCGATGGCGCGAACGATTGCTGCCGCCGCCTCCGCTTCGCCTAAGTGCTCCAGCATCATCGCGCCGGACCAGATTTGACCGATGGGATTCGCGATCCCCTGCCCTGCGATGTCGGGCGCGGACCCGTGGACAGGCTCGAACAGGGACGGGAAGGTCCGGTCCGGATTGATGTTGCCCGACGGCGCAATGCCGATCGTTCCCGTGCAGGCAGGGCCCAGATCGGACAGGATGTCGCCGAACAGGTTCGAGGCGACGACCACGTCGAACCAGTCCGGGTGAAGCACGAAATGGGCCGTGAGAATGTCGATGTGGTACTTGTCCCATTTCACATCCGGGTACTTCCCGGCCATCTCCTCCACACGTTCGTCCCAATAAGGCATGGTGATCGAAATGCCGTTCGATTTCGTCGCGGAGGTCAGGTGCTTCTTGGGCCGTTTCTGCGCCAATTCGAACGCGAACCGAAGGACCCGGTCGACGCCGATGCGCGTCATCACGGTCTCCTGGATGACCACCTCCCGGTCGGTTCCGGGGAACATCTTGCCGCCCACGGAGGAATACTCGCCCTCGGTGTTCTCGCGCACGACCCAGAAATCGATGTCGCCAGGCTTGCGATTGGCGAGCGGCGTCGGCACGCCCGGCATCAGGCGCACGGGCCGCAGGTTGATGTACTGGTCGAATTCGCGCCTAAACTGCAGAAGCGAGCCCCAGAGCGAGACATGGTCCGGAATCTTCTCCGGCCAGCCGACGGCGCCGAAGAAGATGGCCTCGTGCGAGCCGATCCGCTCCTTCCAATCCTCCGGCAGCATACGGCCATGCTTGGCGTAGTAGTCGTAAGAGGAGAAGTCGAAGTGATCGAGCTGGAGATCGAAGCCGAATTTTTTGGCGGCGGCCTCCAGAACCCGCACGCCTTCAGGTGTCGTTTCCTTGCCGATTCCATCACCCGGAATGACCGCCAGCCGGTACCGCTTCTTGTGTTCAGATGACATGGTAGCCCTTGCTCTTCTTTATCCGAGGATGAACCGACCGGTCACTCCGCCAGCTCGCGCATGACCTTGATGAGATCCGACTTGCCTTCGAATCCGATGCCGGGCAGCTCTGGCATGACAATGTGGCCGTTCTCCACGCGCACGCTGTCCGGGAAGCCGCCATATGGCTGGAACAGGTCCGGATAACTCTCGTTGCCGCCGAGCCCCAGACCCGCCGCGATGTTGAGCGACATCTGGTGCCCACCATGCGGAATGCAGCGGGAGGGCGACCAGCCGAACTGCGCCAGCACGTCGAGGGTGCGCAGGTATTCCACGAGTCCGTAGGCCAAGGCGCAGTCGAACTGCAGCCAGTCGCGATCCGGCCGCATGCCGCCATGGCGCAGGAGGTTTCGGGCATCCTGGTGCGAGAACAGGTTCTCGCCGGTCGCCATCGGGCCCGGATAGAACTCGGAAAGCGCGGCCTGGAGGGAGTAATCGAGGGGATCGCCCGCCTCCTCGTACCAGAACAGGGGATAGTTGCGCAGCATCTTGGCATAGCCGATGGCAGTCTCGAGGTCGAAACGCCCGTTCGCGTCGACGGCGAGCTGCGCCTGTGAGCCGATCTCGGCAAGCACCGCCTCGATCCGGCGTTGGTCCTCCGCAATGGAGGCACCGCCGATCTTCATCTTCACGACATTGTAGCCGCGATCGAGGTAGCTGCGCATCTCCGCCCGCAGGGCGCTGTCGTCCTTGCCAGGGTAATAATAGCCGCCCGCGGCATAGACGAAGACTCTCGGATCGGCCTCGCGGCCCTGGCGTTCCGCCAGCAGGCGGAACAGCGGCTTGCCGGCGATTTTCGCCGTGGCGTCCCAGATCGCCATGTCGAGGGTGCCCACGGCGACTGAGCGTTCGCCATGGCCGCCGGGCTTCTCGTTCCTCATCATCGTGGCCCAGATCCTGTGCGGATCCAGGTTGCTGCCGCTGTCGTCGATGAGACTCTCAGGGCTGGCCTCCAGGATCCGGTCACGGAAGCGCTCGCGGATGAGGCCGCCCTGCCCGTAACGGCCGTTTGAGTTGAACCCGTAGCCGACGACGCGGCGACCGTCGCGCACCACGTCGGTCACGACGGCGACAAGGCTCGTCGTCATCTTCGAGAAGTCGATATAGGCGTTGCGGATCGGAGAGGCGATCGGCTGGGTGATCTCGCGGACGTCGATGATGCGCATGAGAAACCTCGTTCAGGTGCGGCTTTGGCGGGAGTGCAAGCGCCGTCAGCAGAAATCGAAATCGCAGCCCTCGTCGGCCTGCAGGACGCTCTTCAGGTAAAGGCCGCGATATCCACGGCTCTCCTCGGCGAGATGGCGCGGCGGCTGCCATCCTTCAGCGCGGCGCTCCAGTTCATCTTCGTCCACGAGGAGTTCGATGCGACGCTCGGGAACGTCAAGCCGGATCATATCGCCGCTCCGCACGAGGCCAAGGGGGCCGCCGGTCGCCGACTCTGGCGCGATGTGAAGGACGATCGTGCCGAACGCGGTGCCGCTCATGCGTGCGTCGGAGATTCGGACCATGTCGGTCACGCCCGCCTGGGCAAGCTTCTTCGGGATCGGCAGGTACCCCGCCTCCGGCATGCCGGGGGCTCCTTTCGGTCCCGCATTGCGCAGGACGAGGATGTCCTCCGCCGTCACATCGAGGTCCGGATCGTCGATGCGGGTCACGAGATCCTCGACCGATTCGAACACGACCGCGCGGCCGATATGCTGCAGAAGCCCGGGCGAAGCCGCCGAGTGCTTGATCACCGCCCCCAGGGGAGCGAGGTTCCCGCGCAGGACTGCCATCGCACCGGTTGTCTTGAGAGGATTGTCCAGGCTCCGGATCACCGTCTGTCCGGGCACGTGCTCGGCGCGATCGGCAACGGCCCGGAGGGTCTCACCAGTAACCGTCACGGCGTCCAGATCGAGATGGTCGCGCAATTCATGCAGCAGGCGGGGCATGCCACCGGCCCAGTGAAAATGCTCCATGTACTTGGTGCCGGAGGGCTTCAGATCCACGAGGACGGAAACATCGCGACCGATCCGGTCGAACTCCTCCAGGTCGATCCTGAGACCGCGACGGCGCGCAATCGCCGCGAGATGAACCAGGCCGTTGGTCGAGCCGCCGATCGCCTGCAGCACCACCATGGCGTTGCGGAAGGCGGCCTCAGTCAATAGCTCGCTCGGGCGCGTTCCGCGCGTTGCCAGCGACACGGCTTCGCGTCCGCTCGCCTCGGCGGCCCGGATCCGATCCGCATGGGTCGCCGGGATCGTGCCGGTGCCTGGCAGGGCGATACCGAGAGCTTCGACGAGACAGCCCATGGTGCTCGCCGTGCCCATGACCATGCATGTGCCCTGGGTCGGAGCAAGCCGTCCGCTGACGACCTCCACCTCGTACTGATCCATGGCGCCGGCCCGGTGCTGACCCCACAGGCGGCGGCAATCGGTGCAGGCTCCCAGCATCTCGCCCTTGTGATGGCCGACCAGCATAGGTCCCGTGATCAGCTGGATTGCCGGCACATCGGCACTCGCGGCCGCCATGAGCTGCGCCGGCACGGTCTTGTCGCACCCCCCGATCAGCACCACCGCATCCATCGGCTGGGCGCGGATCATCTCCTCCGTCTCCATGGCCATGAGGTTGCGCAGGAACATGCTGGTCGGACTGGCGAAGGATTCGTGGATGGAGATCGTGGGGAACTCCATCGGGAGCCCGCCTGCCAGCATCACGCCACGCTTCACCGCCTCGATCAGCTGAGGCACGTTGCCGTGGCACGGGTTGAAGTCGCTGAACGTGTTGGTGATCCCGACGATGGGCCGCTCCAGGGCATCGTCCGAGAACCCGGCCGCCTTGATGAAGACCTTGCGCAGGAACAGGGAGAATCCGGGGTCGCCGTAGCTGGTGAGATTGCGGCGCAAACCGAACGGGGGAGGCTTGGGATCATCGCTCATGACGAGCGATCATTGATGTGTTACCAAGATTGTCAACAATAATGTTGATCGTAGGTTGTTATCGGTATGGATGGTGCGGAGAGGCAGGCTTCGGCAGCCCGGGCGAGACACGTAGCGCAGGCCCTTGAGGAGGACATCGTCCTCGGATGGCTGCAGCCGCGGGAAAGATTGATCGAGGAGGACATCGCCGCCCGGTTCGAGGTCAAACGGCACGTGGTGCGCGAGGCCATTGCCGAACTCGAACGGATGGGTTTGGTCGAGCGCGTTCAGAATAAAGGCGCGACGGTTCGCATGCTGAGCCCGACCGATGTCCGTCAGATCTATTTCGTCCGCGAGGCCCTGGAGACGCTGGCCGCGCAGCAGATCCCCCTGCCCCCCGGACCGGAAACGCTCGCCGTCCTCACAGAAATTCACGAGCAGCATTCCGCCGCCGTGGACCGGTGGGATTCCAGGGCGGCATTCCGGACGAACATCGCCTTCCACAATGCGCTCTTCGGTGCCTGCGGCAACCCGCATCTGATCGAGCTCATCCGCAACCTTGCCCAGAAGGCCCATGGCGTGCGCTCCTACACGGCGGCGGATCCTGAGCAACTTTCCAGGGCGAAGGACGACCACTGGGCGATGATCGAAGCCCTCAGATCATCCGACCGCGAGAAACTGGTTCAACTGTGCCGCGACCATCTCAAGCCCTCTCGAGACGCTTACATCGCGTCCCTGGAGCAACGCTTCGGCCGGGCTGTCTGAGGCCTGCGCCTCGCGGCGTGAGGTTCAGGGTTTGGGTGCCCTTCAGGGAGCCTCGATCTGCAGCCCGTCATAGGCCGGTTCGACATGCTGCGGGAGCTTGCGGCGCAGAGTCTCGTAGTCGAGGTCCGTATGCAGGTTCGTCAGGATGGCATGCTTGGGTCTGACCCTGTCGATCAGCTCCAAGGCTTCCGATACGGAAAAATGAGTCGGATGCGGCGTGTAGCGCAAGGCATCCAGGATCAGGACATCCAAGCCCTCCAGGACCGGCAGGCTCTCTTCCGGCATGCGGCTCACGTCCGGCGCGTAGGCGATCTTGCCGAACCGGAAGCCCATGGCATCGATGTCGCCGTGGACCATCCTGAACGGCAGTGCCTCGATGGTGCCGCCGGCGCCTGGAACGGCCGTCATCGTGCCGGCCTGTAGATGGCGCATTTTCAGGATCGGGGGATAGCTGCTGCCGGCCGGCGTATCGAAGCAGTAGCCGAACCGCATCTGGAGCAGCTCGGACGTCATCCGGTCCGCGTAGACCGGGATCCGCTGGCGCTGGACGAGGGCAAGCGGACGCAGATCGTCGATCCCATGGATATGGTCCGCGTGCTCATGGGTCACGAGAACGGCATCGAGATGCCGGACTTCGGCTCCAAGGAGCTGGTCGCGCAGGTCCGGTCCGGCATCGACCAGGACAGTTGTCTTCGCCCCACCAAGGTCGGTTTTCTCGACCAGGATCGAGCAGCGGCGCCGGCGGTTCCTGGGGTTCGACGGATCGCAGGCGCCCCAGCCGACGCCCACGCGCGGCACGCCCGCCGAAGACCCGCAGCCGAGAATCGTGATTTTCAGGCTCATGATGCGAGCGCCTGCCCCTTCACCGCGTCGGCGGCGGCTGCCTTGGAAAACAGGCGGTAGAAATTGGCCGTCGTCAGTCGGGCAATCTCCTGATCGCTTACTCCAACAACCTCCCCGAGCACATGGGCCGTATGCGCCACGAAGGCCGGCTCGTTGGTCTTTCCGCGATGAGGCACGGGAGCGAGATAGGGCGCATCCGTCTCGACCAGCAGGCGCTCGTGGGGAACAGCCGCCGCGATGCGGCGGATCTCCTCCGAGTTTCGAAAGGTCAGAATGCCCGAGAACGAGACGTACAGGCCAAGTTCGACGCCGACTTGAGCCAGCTTCTCGCCGGACGAGAAGCAGTGGAGCACCGCATCGAAACGCCCCCGAGCCATCTCCTCGGACAGGATCCGGATCATGTCCTCGTCGGCATTGCGGGCATGGATGACCAGGGGCAATCCGGTTGCCCTTGCGGCCTCGATATGGGTGCGGAAGACCCGCTGCTGCACGTCGCGCGGGCTCTTGTCGTAGTGATAGTCGAGACCGGCCTCGCCGATGGCGATGCAGCGTGGATGGCCGGAGAGCTCAGCCAGTCGCTCGGCCGACACATCCGGTTCATCGGCGGCATTGTGCGGGTGGGTGCCGACGGAGCAGAAAACGCGTTCATGCGCCTCGGCCAGGGCTCGATAGGTATCGAAGCGTGCCACGTGTGTCGAAATCGTCACCATGCGCCCTACCCCGGCCGCAGCGGCTGCTGCCAGGACCTCGGGGAGGCGTGTCTGGAAGTCCGGGTAGTCCAGGTGGCAATGGCTGTCGACCAACATGGGTAAGGGTGCCCTCCTCTGCGGCGGCTCGCCGCCCAGGCTGCATAATGCTGTTCAGCCCGTCCGTCTACCGACGGGCGCCCTGGGCCGTCGCCACCGGTTCGTCGTCCTCCTTCGCTTCCTTGTGCAGCATCTTGCGCATCCGATCCTGATGTCTGCGGAGGGGAGCCTCATCGTGATCCTGCGGGCGAACGACCGGCACGGTCAGGCATACGCTTTGGGCCGGAAGCACGTCGCACCAATCGTGAATCAGCTTCTTGTACCGGCGTCCGACAGGCCGGATGTTCCGGTCGAGGTCGTAGAGGCCGACAGGCGTCACGCGGTTGTTCTCCTCCCGGAGGGCCGTGTCCCAATCCATCTGGTCGGTGAGCGAATACCAGGTAAAGCCGACGATTGGGACGCCGGTGTTGCGAACCCTCAGGACGTTGGCCCACTGTTTCCAGAGCCAATTGACCGCCTCGTCCCCATTGGGGCCCTGCATGAGGTTCGTCTCGGTATGCATCACGGGCAGGCGGTATCGATCGTAATATTGCCGGGTAATCTCGTCGTAACCGAAAACATCGCCGGCTGCTTCGGTGGTGCCGTCCTCCCGAACCCGGTGCTCATTGGTCACGTAGTAGTCGTTCCCCATGATGCAGTGGTGGCGCAGGGACGAACGGCTGAGGAAGAAGTGGTACTCGTCCCGGCTCATCCCGCTGTCCATGAGGAACTCATACATTTCCGAGTCGACCCGTCGTCCATAGTTCAGGTCGAGGGACAGGAAGCGCCGGGCGTTCAGGACCTCGGCCGGCTTGATGGCGAAGGGATTTTCCGCGTGGAAATATTCGGACGACTCGCTCTGGATGAAGAGGGCGTCCGGCCGAACCTTGAGTATACGTTCCATAGCTAGAACATTGGCCTTCACGATGTGCTTAAGGGCGGTCACGAACGCCTGGTCACTGGTCAGCTGCTCGTTCCACCAGCCATAGGCTGCAGAGAACTCGGCGCAGATGAACATCTCATTGATGGGAGTGTAGAGCTGAACCCAGGGAAAGCGACGTGCGAAGTCTTCCGCATAAGATGCGAACAGAGCTGGGAAATCTGGGTTCTGGAAATTGCCGATCCAATCGGGCACGCCGAAATGGCAAAGATCGACGATGGGGATGATGTCCCGGCGCTGGAGTTCGCCGAAGGTCATGTCCGCGAAGGTCCAATCGTACCGTCCCGGACCGATGAAGGTCTTGTGGAGCGGCGGGCCGTAGCGGAGGACCTGGATGTCGAGATCCTCCAGGAGTTCGAAATCCGTTCGCCAATGGGTATAATGCCCGCACTTCTCCATCTGATCGATGCGGGTGCGGCCATTGTTGATGGTCGGGATGCTGTTCTCGATCCCGGTCGCAAACATGAAGGTGGTATACATCTTCGGCTTCCGCTGAAGGCTCCGGAGAGCCCGTCAAAGCGGAAGCGTCAGGATGCTTCCGCCTCGATATAACGCGGGAAAATCGGCGCAGGTTGCGGAAGGGCGGTTCCAGCTGTCAGGCGATGCTCCGGTCCAACTGCCGCAAGCACCCTGCCCTCCGGCGTAATTGCCAGCAGATCGAGCAGCTTGGCGGCCGCATTCGGCACGAAAGGCTGGGCTAGGATTCCCACCGCACGCAAAACTTCGGCCGTCACGTACAGCACCGTGTTCATGCGTGCCGGGTCGCTCTTGCGCAGCACCCAGGGCTCCTGGGAGGCGAAATAGCGATTGGCCTCCGCCACCACGGCCCAGATCTCGGCCAGTGTCGTATGAACGGCGAAGTCCTTCATGGCCGCCCTTGTCTTTCCGGGCAAGGCATCGGCCAGCCAGAGCATGTCCTGGTCGGCCTGGGTGAACTCGCCTGGCTGCGGTACGGCAGCGTCGCAGTTCTTTCCAATCATCGACAGGGAGCGCTGGGCGAGGTTGCCGAGATCGTTCGCCAGATCCGCGTTGATGCGGTTGACTATGGCCTCGTGGGAGTAGTTCCCGTCCTGGCCGAAGGGCACTTCCCGCATGAAGAAGTAGCGGATCTGGTCGACTCCGTAGGTATCGGCGAGATCGAACGGATCGACCACGTTGCCGACTGACTTCGACATCTTCTCGCCCTTGTTGAGCAGGAACCCATGCCCGAAGACGCGCTTCGGCAGAGGCAGCTCGGCCGACATAAGGAAGGCGGGCCAGTAGACCGTATGGAAGCGTACGATGTCCTTGCCGATGATGTGCACGTCCGCCGGCCAATAGTGCCACCGCGGATCGTTCTCGTTCGGGAAGCCGCAGCCGGTCATGTAATTGTTGAGGGCGTCGATCCACACATACATGACGTGCTTGGGGTCGCCGGGCACCGGCAGACCCCAATTGAAGGTCGTCCGGCTGATCGAGAGGTCCTGCAGGCCGGAGCGCACGAAGCTCGTGATCTCGTTGCGGCGGGTTTCCGGGCTGATGAAATCCGGGTTGGCTTCGTAATGAGCGAGGAGCCGATCCTGATAAGCGGAGAGACGGAAGAAGTAGCTCTCCTCCTCGATCCAATCGACCGGCGTTCCGGTCGGCGCGCGCCAGCTGCCGTCGGGCTGCTTCGTCAGCTCGCTCTCGTCGTAATAGGCCTCGTCACGGACCGAGTACCAGCCGGAATACTTGGAGAGATAGATATCCCCCCTCTCCTGCATCCGGCGCCACAGTTCCTGGGTCGAGGGCAGATGGTCGGCGTCGGTCGTGCGGATGAATCGGTCATAGGAGCAGTCGAGCCGGTCGGCCATGGCCTTAAACTTCACCGCCATCTCATCGACGAAGGCCTTGGGAGTCGTGCCGTTCTTGTCCGCCGTCTGCTGGATCTTAAGGCCGTGCTCGTCGGTGCCGGTCATGAAGAAAACGTCATAGCCGTCGATGCGCTTGAACCGTGCGATCGCGTCGGAGGCGACGACCTCGTAGGCATGGCCGATATGGGGCGCCCCATTCGGGTACGAAATAGCCGTGGTGATGTAGAATTTCTGTTTGTCGGCCATGTCGAATCCTAAACCGTCGAATCCTAAGTCCTGAAAGCGAAACCCTTCGGACGACGAGGCTTCAAGCCGCCCGCCGAACCGCGTCGGCGAGATCGTCGAACATCGTCAGGATGAAGGGCCGGCGGTCGAGGTTGAACACATCGATCTCGCGCGCCGAACGGCCGATCTTGTCACATACCTCCACCAAAGGCGCAAGGCGGCTTGCCCCCAGGCCAGCCCGCTCGTGGAGCCGTTCGGAGACCCAGCGCTGCACGGTTTCAAGGGTCAGCTCGTAGCTGTCGTCCGCATCGCGCTTGGATAGAGCTTCTGCAAGGGCAAGAATCTGCTTGGTATCGGCTTTCGGCAGTCCGTTCAGGATCCGGGTCACCTGATCGATGAAGGCCACCTTGTCCACATCGAGGAGCTCCAAGGTGCGCCGGACCGAACCCTCTCCGTAGCGGAGCGCCTGATCCACCACGTCCTGTGGGATATCGGTCCAGGGAGCCCCCAGGGAACCGATTGCCGCCTTTATGTCATGGTCCTCAAGAGGACGAAGCAGGAGCCGGCGGCAGCGCGACCGGATGGTGGGGAGAACCCGCTGGGGGGCGTGGCTGACGATCAGGAACAACGAACGCGGCGGCGGCTCCTCGATGACCTTGAGCAGCGCATTGGCGCTCGAAACGGTCAGGTCCTCGGCGCTGTCGACGATGCAGACCCTATAGCCACCATCGGCGGCGGTCGAGCCGAACATGCCGAGTGCCCGGCGCACCGCATCGACCGGAATCGTAGCAGACGGCCCCTTCTTGTCCGTGGCCGGAGCTCGCCTCAGAACGGAAAGATTAGGGTGCGAGAGCACCGCCACCTGACGCGCCACATGGGAACCGGGCGGAACGTCCAGGTTTGAGATCGCTCGGTCGTTTGACCTTTGGGGATCGAGAACCGCACGGGCCACGCGATAGGCCAGGGTGGCCTTGCCGATCCCCTGGGCGCCGCCGATCAGCCAGGCGTGGTGGAGACGACCGTTGCGCAGCCCCTCCAGGAAAGCCTCCTCGCCTTCCCGGTGGCCGAAGAACGCGAACTGCTCCCGGGGGTGGGGTGCATTGTCGAGCTGATCCGGCTCCGCAACGCCCTGCTCGTCACGCGACATCGAGGGGCCTCACCGCATGTTCGGTCACCTGCGGAAGTCGCTCCTGCACAGCAGCCCAGATGGCCGTCTCGACCTCGTCTGGGTCCTGGTCCGCGTTGATTACCGCGCATCGTTTCGGCTCAGCCTGGGCGATGGACAAGTAGGCCTGCCGCAGGGACTGGTGGAAGGAGATATCCTCTTCCTCGAAGCGATCCGCCCCCTCACCTTTTCCCGCCTGCCGGGCGCCGGCCCGGGCCAGCCCGGTTTCGGCAGGAAGGTCGAGGATCAGGGTGAGATCGGGCTTTACGCCCTGCAGGGTCACCGTCTCGAGCTGGTCGATCAGGTCCTTGTCGATGTTTCCAAGGGAGCCCTGGTAAGCCCGCGTCGAATCCGCGAAGCGATCGCAGAGAACGTGGGTCCCGCTTTTGAGCGCGGGCTTGATGGTCTTGTCCAGGTGGTCGATCCGGGCCGCGGCAAACAGGAGAGCTTCCGCCAGAGACCCCAGGTGCTTGGCCCGGCCGCCGAGGATGAAGGCGCGGATCTCCTCGGCGTGCGGCGAGCCGCCAGGCTCACGGGTCACGAGGACCGGCTGGGCGAGACGCTCCAGCCGGGTCTTGAGCCTTTGGATCTGGGTCGACTTGCCGGCGCCCTCCCCACCTTCGAACGTAATGAAGCAGCCAGCCATCAAATGCCTTCGATCACGCTCGTGAAAGCGCGGCGGACCCATCCCGTGCTGAATTCCAGCAGTCCATCCAGGGCCCGCTGGCTCAGCGTCCCTTCCTGGATGTCCTCATCGGCATAGAGCGGCATGTCGAGCGCCTGCATGTCCCCGCGGTTGACTTGGAGCCGGGCCACCTCCGCCCCCTTCTGGACAGGGGCCTTCAGCGGGCCGGTGTAGACGATGCGGGCGGTGACCCGCTCGCTCTCTCCACGAGGCACAAGTACACGAACAGGCTTCTTGGACACAAGCGGCAGCGAACGCTTGTTCCCGCCGAAAACCAGAGCCTCGCCAACCACCTGCCCTTCGGCGAAGAGTTGCTGGGTCTCGAAGGCCCGGAAGCCCCAGTCCAGAAGCTTGCGGGCCTCGTTGGCGCGGTCCTTGGCCGTCTTGAGGCCATTTACGACGACGATCAGGCGCTGGTCGTTCTGGACGGCCGAGCCCATCAGGCCAAAGCCGGATTCGTCGATATTGCCGGTTTTCAGGCCATCCGCGCCGATATCCATGAACAGAAGCGGGTTGCGGTTCTGCTGGCGGATCTTGTTCCAGGTGAATTCCCGCTCGCCGAAGATCTTGTACAGGTCCGGGTAGGTCTCGATGAGGTGAAGGGCGAGCTTCGCCAGGTCGCGCACGGTGACCTTCTGCTCGGGATGGCCATAGCCCGTGGCGTTGCGGAATGTCGATTGCGTCAGGCCGATCTGCTTGGCCCGTTCGTTCATCATGCGGGCGAAATTGTCTTCGGTTCCGGCAACACCTTCGGCGATGGCGATGGCCGCATCGTTGCCCGACTGGACGACGAGACCGCGAATGAGATCCTCCAACCGGACCGGGGTATTCACCTTGGCGAACATGGACGAACCGCCCGAACCACCGCCGCCTTTGCGCCAGGCGTTCTCCGAGATCATGAACTCGCTATCGAAATTCAGGCGCCCGTTCTTGATCTCGTTGAAAACCACCTCGGCCGTCATGGTCTTGGCCATGCTGGCAGGGGCCGTCAGCTCATCGGCGTTCTTCTCGAAAAGAACCGCATGGCTTCCTGCGTCCATCAGAATGGCCGTGGGCGCCGAGGTCTGAAAATTCTGCGCATGCGCCGCTTGCGGCCACGCGAACGAAAAAGAGACAGCGCTCCACACAAATCCAATCGCCGCCACGGCTCGGGCGGCTTTAACATGACGCATCGTCAGCTTCTCCAGGCTCTCCCCTAGGAGACCCCGAATCTGTGGCGCGTCAACAACAAATCAACCGGCTGCTACGCTAGGCCTCGAACCCGATCGGGAGTGTGCTCTTTGGGGTGCAATCCGGAGTGCAGGCCCTATAAAGAAGCAACCTTGGATCGGGCCGTGAGGAGCTGGCTTCTAACGGAGAACGAACTTCGAGGGATCGGCCATATTGGAGGCGTTGCCCCTCTGGAAACCGGAGCGAGCATCGTCAGCCGGCGTTCCGTAAAGGCTCGCCACCACGGGACGCGAGGCGGGAACCGTTCCTGGAGCCACGGAGCTGATCCGGGCAACCGGGTTTGCCGCACCGGGAATCGTGCCGAGGTCGAACGGACGCTCGGGCGGAAGCGGGACGTTGCTGGCAACGGCGCCGGAGCCGGCCGCCTGCGACGGGCGCGCCGGTGCCGCGTAAACGCCGTCGTCAGGCTCGTAGGTGCGCAGCGCGATGGCCTGACGCGGAGCATTGGTCTGGGGTTCGGCCCGGGCGATCATCGTCGGTGCCGAGCCGGTCAGGGATGCGGGCGTCCCGTCGGTCCTCAGGCTCGCCAGGAGAATACGATCGTCACTGCCGTTGGTGGACGCACGGCCGACGTAATCGACCCGCACACGAGCCGTTCCCGACTGGCGGAATCCAAGGGCGGCAGCGGCGCGCTCGGACACGTCGATCACCCGGTTGCCGTGGAACGGACCTCGATCGTTCACGCGGACGATCATCGAATGGCCGTTCTGCAGATTCGTCACGCGCGCATAGCTCGGGAGCGGCATGGTGGTGTGCGCGGCGGCGACCGAATCCCGGTCGAACACTTCGCCATTGGCCGTCATCCGGCCATGGAAGTTGGATCCATACCAGGATGCCAGGCCTTCGCTGGAGCGCGGCGTCTCGTTGGGAACATAGGTGCGGCCAGCCACCGTGTAGGGCTTGCCGACCATCTCGCGGCCGCCGCCCTTGGGAACAGGCTGGCCGTCGGCGACCACTTTCGGGCTCGGAGCGACGCCATATTTGGGATCGATGCCGCCACGGACATTGGAGGAGCAATTGGCTGCCGTCAGGGCGATTGCAGTCACACCTGCGATGCGGAGGAGAGTCCACTGATTGAAGGAAGAGGCATTCCCCTTCAGGTCGGTCGTCACTTCTGCGCGATTAGAAGGCATGTGGTCTCGCATCCAATATCCGCACCGTGCATGGCAGAGCCAGGGATAGCCTGAGCATCGAGCCAAAGTGCTTTCGGGTCCTTAAAGGAAAGTTAAATAGCCGCGCTTGTCAATGGCAAAGCTGCAGTTAGCATAATAATATATCAAAATTAAAATTTGTGATTTTTGCCAGCAGGATAGAGGCCAATGCTGCAATTTCACTTTAGGGTAAGGGCGTCGTGTACCCCTCTGCTCGTTGCTGCGGCAAAGGACGACAAAAAGGCGGCAGTTCGAGGTCAATATCAAATATCCCTTTTCTACCAGTGTCTTATCCTACACTGGCCGCCGGAAGGATCTTTTCCGGTTGTCAGGTCGCGGCGAAATCGACCTGGAGTTAGCTTTGAGCTCAGCTCACAGCCCCATTTGAGTTGTCTTGGTTAATGAAACGGTCCCGTTCCAGAAATGCGGGACGCAGGGAACGAGAACCAGGAGATGGCGGAGGGGGTGGGATTCGAACCCACGGTGGGCTTGCACCCACGGCGGTTTTCAAGACCGCTGCCTTAAACCACTCGGCCACCCCTCCAGAAGCGGCAAACATCGCTCGGACGCTCGATCTTCTCTAAGGCCGCCGGCCGCGACACGTCAACAGGATCAGTTCGTTTCCCGGTCGGGGCTCCGTCTTTTGCCCAGGAACGCCTTACGACCAATGGGTCCTGGCGGCTTCGATCTGGAGGTTGTCGATCGTCTGGACGTGTTCGGGAGCGGGTTGATCGAGCTCCACAGGTTGATGCGGGGCCGTCTCCGAGTGAGCACCGATGTCGATATGATCCGTCCAAGCCCCTCCGGTTCCATGGCCGGGATCGATCATGCCATCCGCCATCATCAGAAGGACGTCCGATCCGGCCAGATCCTGCGAGGTCGCCGAATCCGCAGTCGCCATGAGGCTGTGAGCCTCGAAGGGGGCCGGCGGGGGCTCGTCCACGATCACGTCGATGGTTTTCGGCAGCGAAGCGGCTCCTTCGCTGTCGAACAGCGTCACGGCGATGCTGCGTGATCCAGCGGTGAGCCCGCTGGTATCCTGACTCTCCAGCACCAGGGAGTGCAGCACCGCCGAATAGACCTCCGGTGTTGCGTCTCCGCTCAGGGTCAATGTGCCGGTATGGGACGCATAACCGCCGCCGACGACCTCGATACCAGTATCGCCGACCATCATGCGCCCGTTCTCCTCGTGCAGCGCGAAACCCTCGAAATCGAGTCTGTCGCCCACCTGCGCGCCGGTGAGCGTCACGGTCGCTCCCCCGAGATAATGGCTGTCCACGTCATGCGCCTCGACGAGGCCCATCGCGCTCGCCTGATGGGCGCCCGCCTCCGCATGTGCGGGTGCGTTGAGCACGAGTTCCGGTGCGTCGTTCACCGCTTCGATCGTCACGGTGAAAGGAGTGGTCGTCGTCGCGGTGCCGCCCGCCGTCTCTGTGCTCGTCGCTTGCAGGGTCAGGTGCAGCGTCCCGTTCCAGTCCTGCGCCGGATGGAGCTGCAGCCCGGGGAGAGCGTCCGCGGGAACCCGCCACACGCCGCCTCCGAGGGACGTGCCGTGGGACAGAGTGAACCCATCCGGGATGCCCAGGATGCTGACCGTCAGCGTCTCCGAGCCGTCCGTATCCACGAGGGCCGCGGACAGGTTCAACGTGATGGCGTGATCCTCCTGCCCTGCCGCATCCTGCGCGGCCACGTTGGGCATGTCGGCTACGGCATTGACGGTGACCAGGTGCGTGCCGGTCACCTCCCGGCTGACGGACACGCCGTTGCCCGTGTCCGTGATCGTCGCCTTCAGGGTCAGGGTGAAGCCCGCGTCGCTATGCTCCGCAGGATTGATCATCACCAGACCCGAGCGCAGGTCCGCCGTGGCGACCAGCCAAGTGCCCGGCGTGAGCTGCGTGCCGAGATTGAGGCCTGCGCCCGTCGGAAGGCCGGACACCTGCGTGAACTCGGACCAGATCTCCGACCCGTCGTTATCCAGGAGCGTGAAGGTCGGATGGAGCTGGATGGGCGCATCCTCGTTTCCCGCGCTCGCTCCGGTGATCGTGCCGGCGTCGGCTATGGGGTTGACGCCGATAGTGAAGTCACGGGACGTGCGGGCCACCGAACCACCGACGCTTTCGGTCGCAATGCCGGTGAGCGTGAGGGTGAACTGCCCGGACACATTCGCCGGAGGCGTGAAGACCAAGTTGTTGAGCTGGGCTGGCGTGAGCAACCAGCTCCCGTCGGCCTGCTTGGTTCCCGCGTCGAGGCTCGCGCCGTCCGGCAGGCCGCTGAGCACATAGCTCAGGCTCTCCGATCCATCCGTATCGACCAGCGCGCCTCCCAAGCCCGAAAGCCTGATGGAGGTATCCTCGCTGCCGGTGAAATCGCGCACCGTGACGTTCGGCGCGTCCGCCACCGCCTCGACCTGCACACGGAAGCTCGCCTCGCTCGTGGCCGTGTCGCCATTGGCTTCGCGGCTGGTGGCGCGCATGGTGAGGCCGAAGCTGCCCGAGAAATTCTCCGGCGGGATGACGGCAAGACGCGACAGGTCGGCCGGTGAAACGCTCCAGCTGCCGTCCGATTGACGCGTCCCATAGGTGAGGCTTGCCCCGGAGGGCATCCCTAGGATGACTACGGACAGCACTTCTGAACCATCCCGGTCCGTCAGGGCCGCGGAGAGGCTGAGGACAATCGGTTGGTCCTCCAGGCCGGCTGCATCGCGGGCGCCGATGACGGGAGCGTCCGCGATGGCATCCACCCTCACCTGGAGCGTAGCCTCCGTCGTTGCCACCGATCCGTTGGAGATTTCCCGTGCATGGGCCTGCACGGTCAGATTCATGGTGCCGCTCCAGTCGGCGGGCGGCGTCACGGTCAATCCGGCGAGTTGCGAAGGCGTCAAAGTCCAGCTGCCGTCGCCGTTGTTGATGCCCTTGGAAAGGCGCGCGCCTTCGGGCAATCCCTGGATGACCACCGAGAGCACTTCCGACCCGTCTGTGTCGACGAGAGACGCGGACAGATCGAGAGTGATCGTTTCGTCCTCTTTTGCCGATGCATCGTGAACGGTGACAGTCGGGGCATCCGCTTTCGCTTCGACAGTCACGGCAATCGATTGTTGCGTATCATGCTTATCGCCGTTGCTCTTCTCCTGCGTCGTGGCCGTCACCGTTAGGTGATAGGTTCCATGGCTGTTGGCAGGCGGGATGAGCTGGAGGCTGCTCAGCTGGTTGGGATCGACGGACCAGCGACCGTTGCCGAGATCGACGGCATCGGCGCCCTCAAGGCGTCCTCCCACCGGAACGCCTGAGATGATCACGGCCGCGACGAACTCACTGCCGTCGCCGTCGCCGGGTGCGACCGTGAGCTTCAACGGAACGGCACCATCCTCTTTGCCGACCGACGGATTTGCATTGATGACGGCATTGTCGGCGACTGCTTCGACATTGATGCTGATCGTGGCCGGAATGGCCTTCTGGTCACCCGTGGCTTCCGTTGAAACCGCGACCACCTGAAGATCGATCCTGCCGGAGAAATTCGCCGGAGGAATAAGCCTGACGTCTTTCAGCTGATCCGGATGCAACACCCAGGCCCCCGTAAACGGATCCCTGACGCCGACCGAAAGGCTCGCACCCTCAGGGACTCCGCTGATGCGGATGCCGAGGGTTTCGCGTCCGCCATCCGTATCCTTGATCTCGGCTTCAATGGAGAGCACGACGCTGCGGTCCTCCAGAGTGTTGGCGTCGTGGACCACCAGCGAAGGGGCCTGGGCCAGCGGGGCCTTGTCCGGATCGGGCCCTGGGACCGTTCCACCACCATCCCCACCGCCATCGCCGCCCCCGCCGCTCGGAACCGTGAGAGTCACCGGAACCACGACCGTCAGATCAGCCTGATCCCCCTCGCGCTCCACGGCGACGGCAGTGACTTTCAGCTCGAAGCTGTCAATGGAACCTGCCCTCGGGCGAATGGAAAGGTTCGGAAGATTCTGGGCCGGAACCAGCCATATGCCCTCGCCGACCGCAATGCCTGACGAGAGAACGGCCCCGGCGGGCACATCCCGCACCCACATCTGAAGGGTTTCCGAACCGTCCTTGTCCGCCGGTGCTGCCGTAATATGGAGCGGGATCCAGCCCTGGCCCGGATCCAGGCTGTTATGCGGACTGCCATTGGACGGCTCGAACGTCATGTTCGGCGTGTCGGCATCGCCGATCGGATCCACCACCATCCTTCCGCCGATCGTCGCCCTGACGCCGCCGCTGTCCTCGATCGTCATCTCGATCTTGAGAGTGCGTGCCTCGTCGCTATCGTGAGGCATCGTCAGCGTCACGCCCATCATGTGGGCAGCGGAAACCCTGTAGATCCCGTTCTCATCAGCGCTGACGACGGTGTTGTCCGCCAGTCGCAGGATGGCCCCGGCCGGAACATCGCTGATGAGAATGTCACCGACTACTTTTTCCGAGCCGTCGCTGTCGCCAAGACCTGGATCGAGACGCAGCAGGATCGGCTGGTCCTCAGTGTCGTGCATGGTGCCCCAGTTGCCGGACAAACCGTCGAGGCCGCCGACGGACGGGATGTCGATCACCGCTTCGACTTTGACGGGGAATTCGACGGTGGTCGATGCCTGATCGCCTCCCCGCTCCTCCTGCGTGATCGCCGTCACGGTCAGGTTGATGGTGCCCGAAAAGTTGGTTGGCGGCAGCAAGGTCGCGAGCTTGGCTTCCTCAGCCGTCAGGGACCAGATTCCGGGGCCACGATAGGTGCCGTGGGACATTACGGCGCCTTCCGGCACTCCCCTGATCACGAAGCTCAGAGTCTCGGATCCATCGTTGTCCGGGAGCGTCGCCGAGAGATTGAGCGCAATCGGAGTGTCTTCGAATCCGTTGGCTTCGGTCACGTTCATGACGGGAGCGTCGGCCACCGCGCGCACCGTCACGCGCAGATCGAGAGGCGCGCTTTCGGCCGTGCTGCCATTGGGTTCCGCCGATATCGCGGATACCTTCAGGGTGAAATCCTCGTCCGACTGAGCAGGAGGCGTGATGGTCAGGCTGTTCACCACGGCCGGATCGACCAGCACGCTTCCGTTGACGACGACCAGCGCCACCCCGCCGGCCTGTACGACCGCTCCCTCCGGAATGCCCGTGATCCGAAACCCGGTAATCGTCTCCGAACCGTCCCGGTCGGTGGCCCAGGCCGTCATGGTGAGCCGAATAGCTGTGTCCTCATCGCCTACGGCCGGAGCGACGCGTAGGCCGGGCTCGTCCGCCACCGCGTCGACTTTCACCTGAAACGACGCTTCACTCGATGCCGTTTTTCCGTTTGAGCTTTCCGTCGCAGTTGCCTGAATTTTGAGGTCCAGCGTGCCTGAAAAATCGGCCGGCGGCTTCAGGGCGACGTTCGGCAGGTCCGCAGCCGAGACGAGCCAGGAGCCGTCGGCTTGAAGCACTCCTTTCGTCAGGGAAGCCGTGGCCGGAACGCCGTAGATCCTGACCGTCAGCGTCTCCGATCCATCGGTATCGACGAGACTCGCCGACAGATGGAGCGGTATCTCCTGGTCTTCCTTGCCCGATGCGTCGGAAGCGGCCACGTTCGGCATGTCAGCCACTGCGTTGATGATGAACGGGTTCGTCCCCGTGATCATCTGACTGACCGACTTTCCGTTGCCCGTATCCGTCAGCGTCGCGGTGAACGTCAGGGTGAAATCGTCGTCGCTGTTCAGCGGCGGCTTGATCCTGACGAGCCCGGCCTGGAGGGAACTCGTGGAGACCTTCCACAAGCCCGGCTCCACCATCGTGCCATGGTCGAGCGTAGCGCCGATCGGCACCCCGGAGATCGTGGTGAATGCGGACCAGGTTTCCGAACCATCCTTGTCGGGCGTATCGAATTTCGGGCGGAGCGTGATCCATGTATCCTCGTCGCCGGAGGCGGAGCCGGCGATGGTGCCCTGATCCAGCACGGGATCGAGGTCGACCGTGAATTTGGCGGAGTTGTGCGCGCTCGGTACACCGGGCTCGCTCTCCGTCGCGACTGCCGTCAGCGTCAGCTCAAATCGTCCCGATCCGTTCGGCGGAGGCGTGAGAACCAAGCTGTTGAGCTGCGCGGGCGTCAGGAGCCAGCTGCCGTCGGCCTGTCTGGTTCCGGCATTGAGCGTTGCACCGGGCGGCACCGTGAGGATGAAGCTCAGGGTTTCCGAGCCATCGAGGTCATGCAGGGCGCCGCCCAGGCCGGTCAGGGCGACCGGCTCATCCTCGCGGCCCGTGTAATTGGCCACCGTGACATCGGGCGTATCGGCGACCGCGTGGACCTGGACGCGGAAATCGACCGTGCTCGTCGCCGTATCGCCGTTCCCTTCCCTGGCGGTCGCTTCGATGCGGAGGTCCACCGGGCCGGAGAAATCCGGCTTGGGAATGAATTTCAGGTCGGCCAGGTCAGCCGGCGCGACGCTCCAACTGCCGTCGGGCTGGCGGGAGCCGTGCGACAGCGAGGCATCGGCCGGCACGTTCCAGACGACAACGGAGAGCACCTCCGAGCCGTCCCGGTCCTTCAGCACCGCCGAGAGATCGAGCGCGACCGGCGTGTCCTCGAAGCCGATGACGTCATGGGCTGCCACCAAGGGGGCATCCGCCACCGCCTCCACCGCAACGCTGAACGGCGCCCGCACCGTCGCGGTCGAGCCGTTCGAGGTCTCCCGCGCCTGTGCCACCAGGGTCAGGTCCATCTGGCCGCTCCAATCGACCGGCGGCGTCAGGGTCAGGCCAGTGAGCTGGGCGGGCGTGAGCGTCCAGCTGCCGTCGCCATTGTCGATGCCCGCCGACAGGCGGGAGCCGGCCGGCAGACCCTCGATCACGACCGAGAGAACCTCCGAGCCGTCGATATCGGTGAGCGCGGCCGAGAGGTCGAGCGCAACCGGCTGGTCCTCCCGCGTTGCGGCGTCGTGCACGCCGACAACGGGAGCATCAGCGACGGCGTCGACATGGACCCGGAACGGCGAGTCGACGATAGCCGTCGAGCCGTTCGGACTCATAGAGGTGGCGTGCAGGTTGAGGTTGATCGTGCCGGAAAAGTTCTCTGGTGGAAGGATGGCAAGATCTGCCAACTGCTCTGGTGCGACCTGCCAGCTGCCATCCGCAGCGCGACTGCCGTGGGACAGACGCGCTCCCGCTGGCACGCCGATGATGCTGACCGATAGCGTCTCCGATCCGTCGGTGTCGGTGAGGGCAGCTCGGAGATCCAGGGCAGTCCACTCGTCCTCGCGTCCTGCAGCATCGTGGACGCTTACCAGCGGGGTGTCGGACACGTCCTCCACGTCCACCCGGAAACCGACGCTCTGCGTTGCCGTCGAACCGTTCGAGCTTTCGCGAACGGTCGCCTCGAGCGTCAGCTTGATCGTGCCGGAGAAGTCGCGGGGCGGCGTAATCGAAAGGTGAGCCAGATCGGCCGGCGGCACGTTCCAGCTGCCGTCGGGCTGGCGTGTGCCGTGCGAGAGCGAAGCCTCGTTCGGAACACCGAGGATCCGGACCGTCAGGGTCTCGGAGCCGTCGGCATCCACGAGAACGGCCGAGACGTCGAGCGGAATCGGCTGATCTTCATGTCCCGAAACGTCGTGCGCTGCCACCAGAGGTTCGTCGGCGACGGCCGTGACCGTCACTGTATGTGTGCCCGTCACCACGCGGCTGACGCTCTTGCCGTTTCCGGTATCCGTCAGGGTGGCCGTCAGGGTGAGCGTGAAGTCCTCGTCGCTGTGCTCCGCGGGGCGGATCATCACGAGGCCGGCGCGCAGGTCGGCGGTTGCGACCTGCCACACACCGGGGGCGATTTCGGAGCCGAGATTGAGCGAAGAGCCCGGTGGCAGGCCCGCCAGCTGGGTGAACTCCGACCACGTCTCCGAGCCGTCCTGGTCTGGAGTCGAGAAGTTGGGCTGGAGCCGGATCAGGTTGTCTTCCGATCCTGCGCTCGATCCGCCGATGCTGCCCGCATCCACGACCGGATCCATGCTCACCGTGAATGTGGCCGAGGTCCGGGCGCTGGGCACGCCCGGCTCGCTCTCGGTCGCAATCGCCGTGAGCGTCAGGGTGAACCGGCCCGACATCTGCGGCGGCGGGGAGAGCGTCAGGCCCGTCAGCTGCGCCGGCGTCAGGGCCCAGCGGCCGCCGCCGAGCGGCGTACCGGCGCTAAGGGTTGCATCGCTCGGCACGCCACTGAGCACGAAGCTGAGGCCCTCGGAGCCGTCAGTGTCGCGAAGGGCTCCGCCCAGGCCCGAGAGGCTGACCGGCATGTCCTCGTAGCCACGGGCGTCGGCAACCGTCACGTCCGGGGCATCGGCGACGGCGTGGAGCTGTACCTGGAAGGGAGCATCGACGATGGCCGTCGATCCGTTCAGCTCCTGCGAGGTAGCCTCCAGCCTGAGATTGATGGTCCCGGAGAAGTTGACGGGAGGGATGAAGGCGAGATGCGACAGATCCGAGGGAGACACTCTCCAGCTTCCGTCTGGCTCGCGCTTGCCATGCGAGAGAGAGGCGCCTTCGGGGACGCCATAGATCTTGATCGACAGCAGCTCTGACCCGTCGTTGTCGGTCAGCACCGCCGACAGATCGAGCGCGACCGGCTGATCCTCCTGCCCTTCGGCATCGGTGACGCGCGCGACCGGGGTCGAGGCCGCGTTGTCCCGCGGTTCCTGCGGCTGAGGCTGGTGATATTCGGGTGTCAGGATCGTCACATCCTCACCCTGTGGACTGTCCTGCGCCGTTGCGGCCTCTACCGGGATCCCTATGCCACGTGAGGGACTCGTTGTCGCCGGCGCCTCATGGGAACCGCCGATGCTCGTCGGTGCGACGGAACGGGGGGGCGGCGCTTCGACCACAATGGGCGCCTCCGGCGATGCGGCAGCCAGCGACACCGTCCTGATTATGGGAGCAGATGCATCGAGCCTTTCGAGCGGCGCGGCGTCCGAACGATGAGCCAAGTCCTCGGCAACCGGCAGGACGTCTCCCGCCCCGCTTCCAGCGCCCCCGGAGGGCGAGCCCGGTATCATGCCGAATGCCGCGACCGCGTCGGTTCCGCCTGCCAGGTTGCCGGCCGCTCCGCCGTCGCCTACGGGCACCGTTCTCTGGACGGCTCGGAGGGCACGCAGGGCTTCCTCATCCACGACGCTGGCGTCGAACGGAATGGTCAGGTCGGGTTGCTGGGTCATGTTGTGCTCAGCGCTCGTGGAAAGATGCGGCCATGGCCGAATAGATCGGCTTCAGCAGGTATTGCAGCACCGTCTTCGTGCCGGTCGTGATATCCGCCTGGACGGTCATGCCCGCCACGAGCTGTGCATGACGCGGGTCGTGGCCGACATATTGCTGATTGAGCGCGATGCGTGCGCGATAATGCGGCTGCTTCTGCTCGTCGAGAAAGGTGCCTGCCGACACGCGCTCGACCCTGCCATCGACCGCCCCGAAACGGGCATAGTCGAAGGCTTGTACTTTGACATGCACCTGCTGACCGACCTCGATGAAGCCGATGTCGCGGGGCATGAGCCTGACATCGGCCACGAGTTGCGCGTCCTGGGGCATGATTTCGGCGACAAGGCCGCCGGGCGGGAGAACCGTCCCGGGCCGATGCACCGCAAGCCCACGCACGATACCGTCGATGGGCGCGCGCAGCATGACGCGCTCTGCACGGTCTTCCAGCTTGCGGACGAGTTCGGTCGTCTCGGCGACGTCCAGGGCGACCCGCGCCGCCTCCTGACGAGCCTCGTCCACGGCTGCCGATTGCGCCTCGGCGATCCGGGCTTCCGCCTCGGCCAGACTGCGCTGCGCCGTCACGCGCTGCCCGGTCAGTCGCTCGTGCTCGGCCTTCGCACTCATGAAGAGCCGCTGGGCCTCCAGCACAGAAAGGCGGGTCGTCAAACCGTTGCTGGCGAGGTCTTCCCGGATTCCGAGCTCTTTGGAATGGAGCGCCATCTGCTCCTGCACGGCGGAGATCTGCCCTCCGAGTGTCAGGAGATCGCTCCGCCGCTGCGCCACCTGTTCCTGCAAAACCGCGACGCGGTCAGCCAACGCCCGCAGGCGCGAATTCAGAGCCGCGCGCTGCGGCTCGACAAACATGCCGGAGGTCAGCGGCGGCACGGCCTGCGCGTCTCCGCCGGCACTGGCAACAAGGCCAGACGAGGGTGTCTGGCGTCCCCGGAGATCGAGGGCCACGATATGACCGTCTGCGGCGGCAGCAAGACGCTGCGCCTGAAGCTGAAGGGATTCCAACCGGTGCCTGGCCTGCGACAGTTCCGATTGCGCCACCGCGTCGTTCATGCGCAGCAGCGGCTGCCCTGCCTCGACCGCCTCACCTTCGTTCACCAGCACTTCCGCGACGATGCCGCCCTCGAGGTGCTGGACCGGCGCGGCCGCAACCGACGGAGAAATTTCACCGGTGCCGACGGCGACTTCGGGAACACGGGTCAGGGCGGCCCAGGACAAGCCGGCCGCCACCAGGATCCCGGTCCCCAGCACGACTGCCCGCTCCAGTCCCTTCACGCGCAGCTCTTCGAGCGCCAGCACGTGACCATCCGGCCGCGGTTGGCGGCTGGCACGAGGCAGAGTGCGGCTGTCGAGGCTTGCGGGCAGGATCTCGCCGTTGACGGCAGGTGTCGCGGTCTTGCTCATCATGCAACTTTCGGATTTTTGGCGGCCGACGCGTTCGCGAAGGCGGCGTTCGCCAGCGATGGGCCGATCGGGGCTCTCGTGGGACGCGGGCCGACGGGAGCCGTCTGCTGTTCAAGTTCTTCGACCTGACCGTCGCGAAGCCGCAGGACGCGGTCGGCCAGCCGGATGTGGCTCGGTCGATGCGTTGCCATGAGGATGGTGCAGCGACCGCGACGCGAGGCTATGACATCGGTGAAGGCCTTGGCGCAGGCATCGTCGAGGCCTGCAACCGGTTCGTCGAGCAATAGGATGGGCGCGTCGCGCAGCAGGGCGGCTGCAAGGGCGATCCGCTGCAGGATGCTGCGCGGAAGGCGCCCGCTCTTGTTGTCGCCGACGCGAGTGTCGAAGCCTTGCGGCAATGTCTCGATGGCTTCCAGCACGCCTGCCTCTTCGGCAGCCGCGCGCAGATCCGCGTCGGACGCGCTGGGACGGGCGAGACGCAGGTTCTGGGCCACGGTGCCGTACAGGAGACCCGGCGACTGCGGGACCCAGCCGATGCTGCGCCGGAGAACCGCCGGGTTGAAGGAGCGGACGTCATGGCTGTCGATCCGCACCAGGCCGCCTTGTGGGCGGTAGAGACCTGCGATCAGCAGCAACAGGGTCGACTTGCCGCTCCCCTCCGCACCGGTGACGGCCACGACTTGCCCCGGCTGGATGGAGAAGCTGGCACCGGCGAGAACCGGCTCGGCCTGTGGGAGATAGCGTAGAGTCACCCGCTGGAACACGATGGCGCCCTCCTCCGGCGGCGCCATGCGCGCCTCGAGCGGCGGAGGCCGCTCCGTCTCCAACGCCATCAAGCCGTCGACCTGCCGGATGGAGGCTTGCGTCTGTTCCCACCGGGAGAGCATGACGAAGCAGGTCTGCATGGGGCCGAGAATGCGCCAGATCAGCATCATGCCGGCGATGAGCGCGCCGGCCGTCATGGCACCGCCCAGGACCGACAGCACACCCATGACCACGGCAGCCAGCCCCGACAAGGTCACGAGTGCCTGGCTAGCCGCGAGAACCAGACCGGCGAGCGTGCTGACGCGAGCCGATGAAACGGCCGCGGCCGCGGCGGCGGAAGAGTAGCGATCGATCCAGCGCTCCTCGGCTCCCACGAGCTTCAGGGTCCGCACGGTTTCGAGGGCTTCCACGGCCAGCGCCTCCCGCATCTGGTTGGCGCGGGCCGCCTGCTCGATGGCGAGCCGCATCGGCCCACGGGAGATCAGGAACAAGACAATGAACCCGACGGCCGTGCCCATGGGTACGATTGCGATCCACCCGCCCAGCACCATCATCAGTACGATAACGATCAGCGTGAACGGCATGTCGAGGAGTGCGATGGCGAAACTGCCGGTGAGAAACTCGCGGATGGCCGCAAAATCGCGCAGGCGCGATACCTGCGAGGCCGTTCCGGCGCGCTCCACCAGCGCGGTCGGCAACGACATGAGCTGGGTGAAGACGGCACTTGGGACCAGTCGGTCGAGCCGCTCTGCAATGCTGAGCAGAGCGCGCTGCCGGACGGCTCGAAACGCGACTTCGATCAGGATGGCCGCGATCGCGCCGGCCACGAGCATCGGCAGGGTCTCGGGGCTGTATCCCGCGATCACGGTGTCGAATACCGACATGGTGAAGACCGGCACGGCAAGTCCGAGCACCGCCATCAATCCACTGACCCCGAGAAGCGCAGGCAGATCGCCCCGGAAGCGTCGGGCGATGCCGCTGAACCAGCTCTTGCGCGGAGCCCCGGCATCCATGTCGACGATCAGCATCACGGTGCCGCGCAGCACCTTCGGGTCGCATGGCTCGACCTCACCGGTAGCACCATCGAGGAGCAGGACACGCCCCTGTTCGTCACGATAAACGATGGCGGCGGGCTCGCCCGCCGGGAGCAGGATTGCCGGAAGGCGCCTCGGATCCAGGGCTCCCTGGGATACTCGCTCCATACGGGTCGGATAACCGAGGATGGCGAGCGTGTTCCGCACATCGGTGAGATCGATATCCGACTTGACGTGAGGCAGGGCCGACAGGAGATCGTCCACGCTTCCCGGCCATTCCAGGAGCCAGAGCATCGCCGGCAGGCAGCGGGCGAGATCCGATGGAGATATGAGGTCTTCCGGCAGTTCCAGCGGTGCACTCGAGCGATCTTCCCTTGCCGGTGTCATGCCACGCGCTCCAATCGGCCCTCGCGGATCGCATAAACCCGGTCGGCAATATTCAAGGTGGACGGCCGGTGAGTGACGTTGACCACCGTTATCCTGCCGCGCAGATCGGCCAGAAGCCGGGCAAGCCGCGCGTCGCTGTCCCCGTCGATCTGCGAAGTGATGTCGTCGAGGAGCAGAATGCGCGGCTCTTCCACCAGGGCCCGGACGACGCCGATGCGTTGGGCGGCGCCGCGCGGCAGCGGCGTTGCGGCAACGCCGACCTGGGTGTGCCAGCCGCCCGGAAGAGCGCTCGCGACGTGATCGAGGCCGAGTTCCGTTGCGAGGCGAAGCGCCAGGGTTTCGCGCTGCGGCTGGTGCATGGTCAGGTTCTGCAGGAGCGTGCCTCGGACCAGCGCCGGATCCGGCGGGACCAGCGCGACGAGCCTGCGCGCTGGTCCGACATCGACCTGGCTGAGATCCTGTCCGTCGATCAGGACCTGCCCTCCGCTGGCCTTCAGGTCGCCGGCGATCAGGCGCAGCAGGGCCGAGCGGCCGGATCCGTTGGAGCCTGTAATGCCGACGATCTCGCCTGGTTGCACCTTCAGGTCGATCCCTTCGAACAGAAAATCGGAATGGCGAGGCGTGCGGAACCGGACATCCTGCATGAGGATGTGTCCGTCCGAGATCTGCAGCAACGGCCGCCCGGGGCTTCGTTCCTGCGGAAGCGCGCCGATTTCGGCAACGCGCCTCTTGCTCTCCCGAAGCGATTGCAGGCGTGACCAGAGCGCGACGCCGCCGAGAAGAGGCTGCATCGTCCGGCCGACAAGCATGGTGCACGCGCTGAGACCGCCGACGCTGAGCTGTCCTTTCAGAACCATCAGGCAGCCGAAAGTTGCGACTCCGACCGTGGCGACCTGTGACAGCAGCATGCCGCCCTCCTGCCCGGTCGAGATCGTATGCGAGAGCTTGCGCCGCAGTTGCGCGGAGCCGTTCTGGAGGCGCTCGTAACGCCGCTCGAGCAAGGGCTCGGCACCCAGAACCTTCATAGAATGGATGCAATTCAGTGTGTCGAAAAGAAAGTTGAAACGACGCTCCTCGGCCAGGGCAAGGTTCTGGGCTGCATGGCGAACCCGGCGGCCGGTCAATCCGGCCAGAAGTCCGACACCTGCCAGAAGCGTCAGTGGCACGAGCACGAGCGGACCGGCCAAATACCAGATGCCGATGAGGTAAAGCAGCGCGAAGGGGAGATCGAGCATCGCCTGCAGGGCCGGGCCGGACCATGCCTCGCGCAGCGTCCCGATGGCGGAGAGGCGCTCTGCATAATAGCCGTTGCCGTGAGCTTCGAGTGCCGAGAGCGGCGCGTTCAGCAGGCATTCCATGGCCTGACGATGCGCCTGGGCCTCCGACGTCGCGGCAACGCGGGCGAGCACCCGGCCGCGCACATGGCGCAGCAGCGCCTCCAGCAAGATGGCAAGCGTCACGGTCGTGGCGAGCACCACCAAGGTCCCGACGGCCTTGTTCGGAAGAATCCGGTCATAAACCTGCAGCAGCGCCACCGGGAGAGCCAGCGCCAGGAGGGTGATGAGCAGGGTCGCTTCGATCACCGGGATCAGGAACCCGATCCCGAAACGGCCGATCAGGCCTCTGAACGGGCGTGTCAGCCAAGGGCCGGCGGACACCAGCGATGGTGCCGCGGATGAAACGGCGGACCGATCCATAACGCTACCAATGGCCTTCCGGCCGATAAAAGACAGATGATCAAGATGGTGAAATATACCGGGCTCTCACCGGTATGACGGGGCGGCATCATGCCTTTGAAACGGCCTCACCTCTGTGAGCGCTCAATCCGTCATGAGTATCAGCATAGTGTTATATAGAATTCGGAAATATTTTCTTATTAGTCAACGTAACGTCATATCAGATTTGGCATTTACAATATGATAAAGTTAATAATGCTGACGGTGTACGTCATACAGTTTCCATATGAATGTGCGGCACATGATGGGCAGCGAATACTTCATAACTTTCAAATCGGAAGCCCGGTATAGTTCTCCGCCAGCGAACGGGCGGCGGCTTCCGATCCCCTGAGGTATTCGAACTCCGCCCTCTGGATCCGACGGCTGAAGGAATCCGTATCCGGGAACGTATGAAGGATGGAGGTCATCCACCAGGAAAAGCGCTCGGCCTTCCAGATCCGCGAAAGCACACGGGTTGAATAGCCGTCGATCCCGGCTGGGGAATGTTCGGCGTAGAACTCGATGAGCGCCTCGGCCAATGCACAGACATCGCTCGCGGCAAGGTTCAATCCCTTGGCGCCGGTCGGCGGGACGATGTGAGCGGCATCGCCCGCGAGAAAGAGCCGTCCGAACCGCAGAGGCTCCGCCACGAAGCTCCTCAAAGGCGCAATGGATTTTTCGATGGAAGGGCCGGTTACAAGATTGTCGGCGGTGTCCGCGTCGAGCCTGCGACGCAACTCGTCCCAGAATCGGTCATCCGTCCATTCTTCGACTCTTTCGTTCGCCGGGACCTGAACGTAGTAGCGGCTGCGGGTGTGCGAGCGCATGGAGCAGAGCGCGAAGCCTCGCTCGTGATGAGCATAGATCAACTCCTCTGCGACAGGTGGCCTGTCGACCAGAATGCCGAGCCAGCCGAAGGGATAGACCCGTTCGAACGTGCGAATTGCCGCCTCGGGCACGCTGGCGCGCGACACGCCGTGGTAGCCGTCGCACCCGGCAATGAAATCGCAAGCCAATTCGTGTTCGACGCCATCCTTGACGTAGTGCACCCTTGGCCTGTCGCCGTCGAAATCATGAAGCGACACGTGCTCGGCCTCGTAGATCGTCGTCGCTCCTGAGGTGTCGCGGGCCTGCATGAGATCGCGCGTGACCTCGGTCTGGCCATAGACGGTGACCGTTTTGCCGATCAGCGCGTGGAAATCGAAGCGGTGCCTGTCGCCATCGAAGCAGAACTCGACTCCGTCATGAACGAGGCCGTCCGCATGCAGCCTTTCCCCGACTCCAGCTTTGTCCAGAAGTTCCGCCGTGCCCTGCTCGAGAACTCCGGCACGGATGCGCCCGAGTACGTACTCGCGACTGCGCCGTTCAAGAATGACTGTCTCGACCCCGGCCTTGTCCAAAAGTCGCCCGAGCAGAAGCCCGGCCGGGCCGGCGCCGATGATGGCGACCTTGGTCCGCATGCTCGTTTCCTCCGCAATGACGGTCTGAGCCGCCTTCTTCACGTCGGCACAGAATGAACGCCACCCGTCGAACGGCCAATAGACAAAGCGAGCATCGGATTGGACAAAACGAACATTCGACGGCTCATGACGGATCGAGCAAACTTGGCCCTGAGAGATATCCCTTCTTACGCACTCTATGGAGAATTCGACGATCCGGTGACGGATTGGGTCCATTGCGAGACCATCCAGAGCCGCAGCCGCTTGCACAATTACAGGATTCAGCCACACCGGCACGAGAAGCTGTTCCAGGTCCTTCATCTCGCGGGCGGCACGGCCGACATTTCGGTCGACGGCCAGAGCACGCGGTTGACCGGTCCCGCGATCGTCTCCCTGCCCCCCATGACGGTGCACGGATACACGTTCTCGCCCGACGTGCAGGGAACGGTGCTGACCCTGTTCGACAGCCGGCTGACCCATATCCTTGCGGACATGGATGGCATCCGAGAGACGTTCCGCTCCGTTCGATTGATCGGCCTTCAGGATCATCCGGAGGCCGCGCGCGGCTTGACCGAGGACATCGCCTCCCTTGCCGCGGAACTCACCGGGCATGGCTCTGGGCGCTCGGAAGCCATCCAGGCGCGGCTGTTGCTTGTTCTGATCTCACTCCACAGGCTTCGTGGCTCGGCACGGACCGCCGGCAGTCGCAGCCCCGGACGCAGGGCGCTTCAACACGCCTTGCGCTTTCGCGAACTGGTCGAGCGGGATTTCCGCAACCATCAGCCGATCGAGGTCTATGCCCACAGGCTTGGCCTAACATCGCCCCATCTCAACCGGATCTGCCGCGAGCATCTCGGCGATACGGCTCTCGGGGTCGTTCATCAGAGGATCATCCTCGAGGCCAAGCGCTACCTGACCTTCACGAGCCTGAGCGCCAAGGAGATCGCATTGGCGCTCGCCTTCGACGACCCAGCCTATTTCGCCCGCTTCTTCAAGCAGAAAACCGGGCTTCCGCCCCTCGCCTTCCGGGCCATGCAGCAGAACGCACTCGCTTGAAAATGCCAACTCGCGATGAGACAATCCCCTCCCGATCATGCACGAAAAGCGGAAAGGGAATGATCGCGCTGACGCGATCGATTAAGCTGCGCCGGCACGAAGATCTGGAGAACGAACGCCAGGAGACGGCAACATGAGCGTCGACGTGTTTGAGGCATCGCTTCGCCATTCAAAGCCGCCGGAGGGTTGGGGCCATGCAATGCAGGCGCTCTGGTGGGAGGCCCGTGGAGATTGGGATCGGGCGCACAGCCTCGTTCAAATGGACGAAGCAGATCGTGAATGCGCCTGGGTTCACGCCTATTTGCACCGTAAGGAAGGGGACCTCTCCAATGCGGCTTATTGGTACCAGCGAGCAGGCCATCCGATGGCGACCTGCTCCTTCGCCGAAGAACGTCAAGCAATTGCAACCGGTCTTCTAGGTCGCTCGCGCCCTGAATAGGCATTGCTCAGGTCCATTCGGGGAACCGCCACAAGCGCAACCACGACTGCCTGATCGCAGGCCATCCGCCCGCCTTCTCAGATCCAGAATCGTCTCACCGGCACCCCTGGCGAGCTTTCTTCATGATGGCGGTGAAGCCTTTGAGAGGGAAGCTGTAACTCGTCTTGTTCCCGCGCCTTGAAGTTGCCTCTACAACCGCCACACGCCCCTTCTCGAGCGCGCGCACGAACTCGGTCTCGCGTTCGGTACGACGCAGCCAGGCATGGTTCCCGCGCGGGATCATGGTGAAGGGCCGACCGTCCACCGCAATGCGGATCGCCGTTGGAGCGAAATCGTAGCCTGCCTGAAGGCTGGCTTCTGTTCGAACCTTGCCGCGGTTCAGCCTGCGCACGAACAGGGTTACCCTTCCATGATCGAGGTGCTCGGGCTTCTTGGATGAAGCATCGGCATACACATAGCAGGCCGCAGATCGGTTCTCATAGTCTTTCCAAGCACTCCAACTTTCGCTCGTCCCGATCACCCGCGGTGTCTGTGCAGAGGCATAGGTGCTCGAGAGGACGAGGATTGCGATAGCTGCGCTTGTGACCTTCATCTACGGGATACTCGCTTTGGCGGTTGCGGAGCCCGCAACCTTCCAAGCCGAGGTTACCTGAGGGTTAACTGCATCGCACAGGGGCGATCCAAGACTGCGGCCCGGAAAGTTTCCGGCAGACGACACAGTTAGTTACGCCAAGTTCAAGAAAATGTGAGCACATGACGTATGGTTCGGATCCCGACAATCGCCTGGACCACGTCATAAGTCAGCTGTTCGTATTGATCGAAGAAGCTACTCGGTGCGCTCGCTCTGCGCGGCCACGACCTTTGCGGAACGCATAAGGGATTGTAGCGTCTGTGCATGAAGTTTACCGGTGACGGTCAACCCGACCAGACGCTGATACTCTTCGATCGCTTGTCGCGTGGTGGGGCCGACGACTCCGTCGGCTTCGAGTTTTCCAAAGCCGAGATCCGTGAGCGCCTTCTGAGCGGAGATGACATCCTGCTTCGTGGGCAACGGCGTAACGTCACGAAGCGCGGGGGCTCCGTCGAGGGCCGGAGGAGCATGGAGCCCCTGGAGTGATGCCAGTTGTTCCCTCGTGGCGGCGAGGTTCGTCTCGCTCTCGGTGTGCTGCGCAGTCAGACGCTCAATGTCGCTCCGTGCCGACGCGAGCTGCTCATGGAGCTTTACGATCTCGCGCGCCCCGTTCTCCGCCTTCATGCGCTGCGACAGAAACTCGGACTGATATTCTTGGAGCGCAGCCGTTTGGCCGCTCATCTGATGTTCGCGTTGCATGGACGAGAGGGTCGAGTAGGCAAAGGCTCCCCATCCCGTGATAGCCGCGACGGCTATGCCGGAGATCGTAAGGCGGCTGATCGACAAGCCCCTGCGTTCTGGCGTCCGAGTCACGAGGATCCTTTCGACGATCACGGCCGCAATGGCCTGTTGAAGTATCGGGCCAAGGTGAACAAGAACGTGGTCAAAGAATGACCGGGTCGAACATGGACAACAGACTGTGATGGAGCCTTCAGCGATGCGGTGCAGATAGCGAGGGGCTCGAACCCTCACTCGGTGACGTTGGAGCGGAATGCCGCAACGAAGGCCGGTGCGGCTTCCCTGACGGCTGCCAGCGAGTAGCCGCCTTCCTGGACGATCAGGGTCGGCAGGTCGATCTTGCCCCAGATTTCTCCGATCCGTGAGAACGCGTCCGACGTCACGTGGAGCTTGGACAAGGGATCGTCACGATGAGCGTCCCAGCCGGCCGATAGCACGAGCGCCTCGGCCCCATGGGCCTGCACCGCCAGAGCCAGGCGCTGGTTGGCGTCGATGAAGGCTTCGTCGTCCGCGCCCGGCGCCAAGGGCAAGTTGTGGTTTGCTCCTTCGCCGGGCCCTGTCCCGGTCTCATCGGCATAGCCCGCATAATGCGGGTAGTAGGAGGACGGATCGGTGTGGACGGAGCCGTAGAAGACATCCTGGCGGGTGTAAAATATCGCCTGGGTGCCGTCGCCGTGGTGCGTGTCGAAATCCACGATGGCGACTCTGGAAAAATGACTCCGCAGCAGCGCGGCCGCGATGGCGGCATTGTTGAAGAAACAGAAACCAGAGGCCCTGTCGGCATAGGCATGATGGCCCGGTGGCCTGCAGAGGGCATAGGAGGCGCGTTCGCCCGCCAGCAGCGCCTCCGCGCCGGCAATCGCCGCCTGTGCCGAGGTGTAGGCCGCCTGGAAAGTGCCCGCCATGATCGCGCAGGACATGTCGCCGATATACCAGCCGGCCTGACCGAGAATCCCCGTGGTGCGCGGCTTGCCGCGCTCCTCCAGGTCGATCCCTGCTCCACGATACGGGTGGACGTTCGGTAGGACTTCCGGCCCGTGATTGGGGAGTTCCATGAAGCGGGCGTGGGCACCTTCGAGGAACTCCACGTAATGGGCGGCGTGGACCGCCAGGATCGGATCCCGGCCGAAATCGCCGGGATCGGTCTTCGTCAAGCCTTGTGCCTCCAGAACCTCGAGGAGTGTCGTGGCCCGATCGGGATTCTCGAAGGGATCCACGATCCGCCCATGCACCATGTATTGCGTAGGCCGGTGGGCCAGTTGTGCTTCGGAGAAGAACAGTTTCATAAACGTGGATCCCGGAGACTCATGGTTCAGGAGGCGGCGGCTTCCGCCTCCTCGGCTTCGTCGATGGCCGTCCAGGAGTGGGTGATCTTGGCCACGGCCCCGAGCATGATCGAGGCGGAGCAGTACTTATCCTTGGAAAGCTCGATGGCTCTTTCGACCTTGGCCGGTGCAAGATGCCTGCCCTTGACCTTGTAGTCGATGTGGATCGCCGTGAAGACTTTCGGGTCCGTCTCCGCCCGTTCGGCGGTGACCTCGACGTCGCAATCCGTCACCTTCTCCCGGCCCTTCCTGAGGATCTGGACCACATCGAACGCCGTGCAGCCTCCGAGGCCGATCAGGAGCATCTCCATGGGGCGAATGCCGGCATTGCGGCCACCATATTCAGGCGCCCCATCCATGACCACGGCATGGCCGCTGCCGGATTCGCCCACAAACATCATGCCATCGACCAGTTTCACCCGGGCCTTCATATGATCTTATCCTCTTTGAGCCTGAAGCATTCATCCTCCCTTATACCGCTAACGCAGGGAAATGGCGCAAATCCAGCTAGCCCGGCGTTTTGTCCTCAGGCTATGACACCGTCAAAGGGACCAGGGATTCCATTATGAAGCCTTCCAAGGACATCACGAGACTCATCGAGATCATGGCGGCCCTGCGGACGCCCGGAACCGGTTGTCCCTGGGATCTGGAGCAGGACTTCGCCTCGATTGCTCCCTATACGCTCGAGGAAGCCTACGAAGTCGTCGATGCCATCGAGCGGGGCGATCTGGCGGATTTGCGGGACGAACTCGGAGATCTGCTGCTTCAGGTCGTCTTTCACGCCCGCATGGCGGAGGAGCAGGGGGCTTTTGCCTTCCCCGACGTGGTCGAGGCCATTACGAGAAAGCTCATTCGGCGCCATCCCCACGTCTTCGGTGACATCAGGGATCTGGCGCCCGAGGACGTGAAGAATCTCTGGGACACGATCAAAGCCGAGGAGAAGGCGGAACGGCGTGCCGCCCGGGAGACGATGGGGCACATGCCGGAGGCTCACGAAGCGGGTTTTCTCGGCGGCATCCCGACCGCCCTGCCCGCCTTGACGCGAGCCCAGAAGCTGACGGCCAAGGCTGCCAAGGTCGGCTTCGACTGGCCCGAGGCCGCGCAGGTTATCGACAAGATCCACGAGGAATTGGAGGAGGTTAAGGAAGCTTCCTCATCCGGAGAGCAGGACAGGATCGAGGACGAGATCGGCGATCTTCTGTTCGCGGTCACCAACCTGGCCCGGCATTTTGAGGTCGATTCCGAAAAGGCCCTGCGGCGGACGAATGCCAAGTTCGAACGCCGGTTCAAGGCTATCGAGACGGCGCTCGGGGAGCGCGACCGGAGCCTTGGCGAGGCTTCGCTCGAAGAGATGGAAGAACTCTGGGTCGCGGCGAAGCTGGCCGAGCGCGAGCCCGGCTCGTTCTCATAGAACGCGGGCGTCAGGAAAACGGTTGAGGAACCGGGGCTCCTTGCCGGCCACGAGACGGATCTGGAGGATGGTATGCCCGTTTTCCTCTGACTTGCGGTCGAGGATTTCGGTATTCTCGTGCAGCCAAGCGAGGCCCTGCCCGTCTTCCGGCGCCACATCGACCTCGTAAGTCGGTCGTCCCAAGGACAGGTGCTGCTCGATGGTTGCGAGAAGCTCGGGAATACCGTCTCCGGTCAGGGCCGAAATCAGGATCGGCCGCCTCTCCTCGCCTGTCCGGTGCGACGCCGTCGCAAGCCGCTCGCGGTCCTCCGCCGACAGCAAGTCCGCCTTGTTCCAGACCTCGACGATGCGTCTCGTATCGTCCGGATCGATGCCGAGCTCCCGCAGCACGACGGCGACGTCGCCCGCCTGGGCTTCTGTTTCCCCATGCGAGACGTCGCGGACGTGCAGCAGGACATCGGCCTCGACCACATCCTCGAGGGTGGCGCGGAAAGCCGCCACGAGCATAGTCGGGAGATCGGAGATGAAACCGACCGTGTCCGACAGGATGGCCTTCTCGCCATGCGGGAGTTCGATGGCGCGGGAGGTCGGATCGAGGGTCGCAAACAGCATGTTCTCGGCCAGAACGTCGGCCTGGGTCATCCGATTGAACAGGGTCGATTTACCGGCATTGGTGTAGCCGACCAGCGCAATGATCGGGTAAGGCACCCGGCGGCGGCTCGTACGGTGCAGGGAGCGCGTCTTCACGACGCTTTCCAGATCCCGCTCGATCCGGCTCATCCGCTCCTGGATGAGGCGCCGGTCCGCTTCGATCTGCGTCTCGCCCGGGCCACCGAGGAAGCCGAAGCCGCCGCGCTGGCGCTCAAGGTGGGTCCAGGAACGGACCAGCCGGCCCTTCTGGTAGGACAGATGGGCCAGTTCGACCTGAAGGGTGCCTTCTTTGGTCCGCGCCCGCCGCCCGAAGATTTCGAGGATGAGGCCGGTCCGGTCGATGACCTTTGCTCCCCAGGCCTTTTCGAGGTTGCGCTGCTGTACGGGGCTCAGAGCGCAATCCATGACCACGAGGCCGATCTCCTCGGCCCGGATCAGTCCCGCCAGTTCCTCGACCTTGCCGCTGCCGATGAAAGTGGCAGGGCGCGGCGAGGACAGGGGCGCTATCAGCGATTGGGTGATGGTCAGGTCGATCGCAAGCGCAAGCCCGGTGATCTCGTCGAGGCGAGCCTCAGGAGGGCGCGGATTGCTCCCCTCGCCGTCTGCTTCAACGGCGCCGCGCCGCCGGCGGGTCAGATACGGACCAACAACGAGCGTCCTCGTGCCTGACGCAACCTCTTTTTCAGGTTCCGCAAGCTGTGCGAGACGTTCTTCCCCCGGACTGCGTGGTTCCGTCACCTCAAGCCTTCTCGCCAGCCTCGTCGATCTGATCGAACAACTGAACGGGCTGTCCTGGCATGATGGTGGAAATGGCGTGTTTGTAAACCAGCTGGGAATGACCATCCCTGCGTAGGAGGACGCAGAAGTTGTCGAACCAGGTAACGACGCCCTGAAGCTTCACCCCGTTCACGAGAAAGATCGTCAGGGGAATTTTTTGCTTCCGGACGTAGTTCAGAAAGGTGTCCTGAAGATTCTGCGCGCGATCGCCCGCCATTGAAGTTGCCTCGCCAGCCCATCGCCGCCGGTCTTGGCTATGGGGCCGCCTGGATATGGTTGTCCGCTTTCGTGCGGTCGGTGACCGGCAGATCTATTACAGGGCGAACGGCATCATTCGGCAAGAGGCAGCCAAGACTTCTACCACCCTGGGATTATATTTTCCCGTGGATTGTCCGTTTACGACCTTCCCATAGGACGGGAGGAGCGCCCGTCCCGCATCGGCGCCGTGACCTTAGCCACCGATTCCGAGGGATTTCAGCTTCCGGTGCAGCGCCGAGCGTTCCATGCCGATAAACTCCGCCGTCCTTGAGATATTGCCGCTGAACCGGGCGATCTGCGCCAGGAGATACTCCCGCTCGAAGATCTCTCGAGCTTCGCGCAGGGGCAGGCTCATGAGTTTCTCGCCACCCGCCCCACCCGGGGTGCTCGGAACGAGCGCGCCGATCTCCGTCGGCAGCATGTCGGCGGTGATCTCGGCGTCAGGATCCCCCGAGGTGAGAATCATCAGCCGTTCCACGTTGTTGCGAAGCTGACGCACGTTACCGGGCCAGTCGTGGGATTGCAGGACCGCCATGGCATCTTCGGCGATGCGCCGCTTCGGCAGGCCCGTCGTGGACGAGATCTGCTCCATGAAGAACTCGATCAGCTCCGGCACATCCTCGCGACGCTCGGCAAGGGACGGAACCCGGATCGGGATGACGCCGAGCCGATGGAACAGATCCTCCCGGAACTGGCCCGCCGCAATGGCCGCGGGAAGGTCACGGCTGGATGACGAGACGATTCGGACATCCACATGGACGCGCGTCGTCCCGCCGATGCGCTGGAAGTTCTGATCGACCAGGACCCGCAGGATCCGATTCTGGGTCTCCCGCGGCATGTCGGCGATTTCGTCGATGTAGAGGGTGCCGCCATGGGCCTCTTCGAGGGCTCCGACCCGCCGCCCGCCGCCCTCGCCACCTTCGGTGCCGAAAAGCTCAGCCTCCATGGTGTCGGGCGTGATCGTCGCGGCCGAGAGCACGACGAAGGGACCGTTCGCCCGCGTCGAGAGGCCGTGAATCGTCCGGGCCGTCAGCTCCTTACCGGAGCCGGGGGCGCCCGTGATCAGGATACGGGCATTGGTCGGCGCCGCCCGCTCGACCGCCTGTCTGAGCTGATTGATGATGATCGACCGACCGGCGATGCGGCTGGCCTGGACCGAACGCGAACGCAGGTCGCGGACCTCGCGCTTCAGGCGGGACGCTTCCAGAGCGCGCTCGGCGACGAGAACGAGGCGATCCGCCTTAAACGGTTTCTCGATGAAATCGTAGGCGCCGGCCTTGATGGCCGAGACGGCCGTCTCGATGTTGCCGTGGCCCGAGATCATCACGACCGGCAGATCGGGGTGCTGGGACTTGATGATCTCCAGAACCTGAAGCCCGTCGAGGCGGCTTCCCTGCAGCCAGATGTCGAGGAAGACGAGGTGGGGACGCCGGGTCTCGATGGCGGTTAACGCCTCATCGGACGTGCCGGCCGTGCGGGTACGGTTCCCTTCATCCTCGAGAATGCCGGCCACCAGCTCACGAATATCGACTTCGTCGTCGACGACGAGAATATCAGCGCTCATAGGCTTGCCCTGCGGGAGTCAGTTCGGCTGGAAGCGGCCACTGTCTCCTCCGATACAACGTGTTTCGTCTTTGGGATCCACATGCGAACCTGCCCACCCCTGCCGTTTGGATTGTCGGCGAGTTCCATGCCACCTCCATGGTCTTCCAGAATCTTTGCAACGATCGGCAGCCCCAATCCGGTTCCGCCCTCGCGCGTCGTCATGTAGGGCTCCAAAAGGCGCTGTCGGCCTTCCACCGGGAACCCCTTGCCGTTGTCCGTCACGGCCAGGATCAGATAATCCGGGTGCGTGTCATCGAGCAGCACCGAAATCTGCGCCTGCCCCCTCTCTTCCTCCGGCACCGCCGCGATCGCTTCGGTCGCGTTCTTGACGATGTTCGTCACGGCCTGCGAGACGAGGCGGCGGTCGAAAGGCGCGATGAGGGCCCCTGGAGGAACCCGATCGACGAACTCGATCTCGGGATTGGCGATCTTCATCATGAAAACCACCTGCCGGATCGTCTCGGCCAGATCCTCGTTGCCGATGGTCGGCTTCGGCATGCGGGCGAAGGACGAGAATTCGTCGACCATGCGCTTGATGTCGTCGACCTGCCGCACGATGGTGTCCGTGCACTGGTCGAACACTTCCCGGTCGGTGGTGATCACCTTGCCGTATTTCCGGCGGATGCGCTCGGCCGAAAGCTGGATCGGCGTCAGAGGATTCTTGATCTCGTGCGCGATGCGCCGCGCCACATCCGCCCAGGCGGAGGTGCGCTGCGCCAGCACGAGGTCCGTGATGTCGTCGAGGGTGATGACGAGGTCCCTCTGGCCGCCGCGCGCCTGCTCGCTTGTCACCCGAACGTTGATGGTGCGCTCTTTGCCCTTACGTGAAATGTGGATCTGCTGCTGCATCAGCCGCTGGCGACCCTGGCTCATTTCCTCGACGAGCGGGGCTACCTCGGGCAGAATCATGGTGATCGGCTGGCCGAGGAGTTCCTTGTGCGGGGTGCCGAGCAATGCCTCGGTCGACGGATTCACGATGGTGATCTGCCCCCTCGCATTGACGCCGATGACCCCGGCTGAAACGCCCGCCAGAACAGCTTCGGTGAACCGCCGACGCCGGTCCATGAGATCGCTGGCCGTCGTCAGGCCATCGTGCTGACGGCGCAGTTCAGAGGTCATCTTGTTGAAGGTTTCGCCCAGATGCCCGAGATCGCCCTCGCCCCGACGGACGGGCACCTGAACATAGAAATTCCCGGTCGCCACCTGGTCCGTCGCATGGATGAGACGCCGGATCGGAGCGACAAGGCGGTTGGCAAAGTTCAACCCGAACCAGACGGCCGACAGCAGGACGATCAACGCGATCAATATGAACATGGATGCGAAGGCGAACTGGAGCCCGGCCTTTTTCTGGTCGAGAGCCGCATAGAAGGCGACGCCATTTTCGGCCACGGCCGGGAATTCCATCGCTTGGCGATCGACTTCGCGAGCCACGTAAAGAATGCGGCCCTTGCTGTCGCTCAACTTGAGAACGGACCGCAATATGTTGCCGTTTCCGGGAAGGAGACAGATCGGCTCTTCCGTGTTCACGTCTTCGAGATCTGCCTGAGTCGGCTCTGGGAGATCCGGAAGTGGCTTGCCCACAATCCGCTCCAGAATAGCGCCATTGGGCTCGATAACCATCGCGACGGGAAGCCCCAATGATCGGGCTCTTGAACTCATGAATTCGCGAAAGAACTTCTGGTCGGCATCGTAAAGGTTGAGGGCCCGGCTCAGATCAGAGGCCATCAAGAGGGTTTCACGGGCCAAAGTTCGGCATTGCATTTCGCGATAGGAATAGGCTATCGCGACCGTATTCGTCATCAAGTCCTTGATGGTGCTCGTCAATCTCGAATCGAGCCCCCGTTCGAACGACACCGATGCAGCGCCGGCGATGAGTATGGCGGGCACACCGGCAACGAGCGTGAACAGTCCAACGATCCGGACATGAAGTCCTGCGGCCGCCGCCCCCTCACGTCTCGCCCGAATAAGCTTCTGGGACTGCCAGGCCACAATCCCAAGGAGCAGGACAATGAGGATTCCATTCAGGATGAAAACCCATTGCACGATGCTGTTCGTGGGCGGGATCGGCGTTGCACCGGCAAGGATGAGGAAGGTGAGCAGAGCCGAGGCAAGGGCCATGGGCACGGCAACATAGCCGACCCAAATGAGCCAGCTATGGCTCGTCTCCGACGAACCGCGTTGTTCCATTGTGCTCTGGTCGGTCAAAATCCGAAGCCCCCAATCGGGTGCCGTCGTTTCGACACCCCACCCGAAGGGGTGATGCACCAACACAACACTGTGGTCAAATTATTACAGAAGGCAGGGTTCAGCTCCGGTTGGAGCGGACCACCATGAGTTCCAGATCCCGCACCTTCTTGCGGAGGGTATTGCGGTTGACGCCCAGAAGCTCGGCCGCCCGGATCTGGTTGCCCCTGGTCGCCGCAAGGGCAGCGCCGATCAAAGGCCCTTCGATCTCGCGCAGGACCCGGTGATAGAGACCGGGAGGTGGCAGCGTATCCCTGAAGCCCGAAAAATACTCGTTCAGATGCCGCTCGACCGCATCGGACAGTCCTTCCGCGTTCTGCTGGGAAGATTGAGACGCCTTCCCGGCAGGCTGAGGCGGCAGGAGGGGCTGGGAATCGAGTTCCGCATCGATAATCGCTCCCGTGATCGTGTCCTGCGGATACAGGGCCGCCAGACGTCGCACGAGGTTCTCCAGCTCACGGACATTGCCTGGCCAACGGTACCGCTTCAGGCGATCCATGGCCTCCACGTCGAGCTGCTTGCGGGCCAGCCCCTCCTTTTCCACAAGCATGAAGAAATGTCGGGCCAGATCCGGGATGTCCTCGACCCGTTCCCGCAGCGGCGGAAGGCGCAGGGGCACCACGTTGAGCCGGAAATAGAGATCCTCGCGGAAGAGCCCCTGCTGAATCAGGACACGCAGGTCCTTGTTCGTGGCCGCCACGATGCGGACGTTGGTCTTGATCGGCACCCTTCCGCCTACCGTCGTGTACTCGCCCTGCTGAAGGACGCGCAGAAGGCGGGTCTGCGCCTCCATGGGCATGTCGCCGATCTCATCGAGAAACAGCGTGCCGCCCTCCGCCTGCTCGAAACGGCCCGTATTGCGGGCAGTTGCGCCGGTGAAGGCGCCCTTCTCATGGCCGAAGAGTTCGGATTCGATCAGTTCGCGCGGGATCGCCGCCATGTTCACGGCCACGAACGGCCCCTGCCGGCGCTTGCCGTAATCGTGCAGGGCCTTTGCGACAAGTTCCTTGCCGGTACCGGACTCGCCCGTGATCATCACCGTGAGGTCCGTCGGCATCAGGCGGGCGAGCGCCCGATAAATCTCCTGCATCGCGTGCGAGCGGCCCACGAGCGGAATGTCCTCGTTCTCCGGTGACGGCGTCGCTCCGGTCGGCACGTTCCGGGGACGGGACAGGGCCCGACCGACCACCGCCACAAGCTCCTTCAGGTCGAAGGGCTTCGGCAGGTATTCGTAAGCACCGCGCTCCGAGGCCTTGATGGCGGTCATGAACGTGTTCTGCGCGCTCATGACGATGATCGGCAGCTCCGGACGTATCTTCTTGATGCGGGGTAGGAGGTCGAAGGCGTTCTCGTCCGGCATCATCACGTCTGTAATGACGAGATCGCCCTCCCCCTGAGCGACCCACCGCCAGAGGGTTGCGGCATTGCTGGTGGAGCGAACCTCATATCCTGCCCGGGACAATGCCTGGTTCAGGACGGTCCGGATGGCCGCATCGTCGTCAGCGAGAAGAATCTGTCCGCTAGGCATCGCTCAATCTCACAATTCGGCCCCGCGCCCGTCATCGGCGCGGTGCATGGGCAGAAGAATTCGAAAAGTGGTTCGCCTGGGCGCCGGCTCGCATTCGACGATGCCGCCGTGATCGCCCACGATCTTCGCCACGAGGGCAAGCCCCAGGCCGCTGCCCTGGACCTTGGTCGTCACGAATGGATCGAAGAGATCGGTCATCAGCTCGGGAGGAATGCCCGGCCCGTTGTCGATTACGCTCAGCTCGATCGGAAGGCTGACCCGCTCCTGGGAGCCGGGAACCTGAAGCCGGACGCCGGTGCGAAAAGCCGTGGAGAGAATGATCTCGCCGTCGGGCGCGTCGATGCCGACGGCTTCGGCGGCGTTCTTGACCAGGTTCAGGATGACCTGGATCAACTGGTCGCGATTGCCGAGCACGGGCGGGAGCGAGGGGTCATAGTTCTCGACGAAGCGGATGTGCCGGGCAAAGCCCGACTGCGCGAGACGCTTTACGTGATCGAGCACGCCATGGATGTTCACGGGGCCGCGTTCCACCGGCCTTTCCTCGCCGAACAGCTCCATCCGCTCCACGAGTTTCACGATCCGGTCGGTTTCGTCGCAGATCAGGCGCGTGAGCAGCCGATCGTCCTCGCTGGCCGATTGCTCGAGGAGCTGCGCCGCACCCCGGATGCCGGACAGGGGATTCTTGATTTCGTGCGCCAGAAGGGCACCCAAGGCCGTAATCGACCGGGCGGCACCGCGATGGGTCAGCTGGCGGTTCATCTTGTCGGCAATCGTCCGTTCCTGGAGCATGACGATCACATGATCGCTATCGTCGCCCAGGGGGCTGGCGGAGACGTCGACGATGCGTTCAGCGCCGAGGCGTGGGCTGCCGATGTCGACCCGGTGCTCGCTGACGCTGGAGCCACGCTGGCGAACATCCTCCACCAGGGCCATTACGGGCGAGCCGAACGGCAGGAAATCGCTGAGCTTCTGGCGCAGCATCATGCGAAGGCTCATCTCGAAGAAGGATTCGGCCGCCGCATTGGCATGCACGATGCGCAGCTCCGGCCCGACGGTCAGGATCGGGATCGGCAGTGCGTTCATGATGAGGTCGTTCATGCCCGTCATCGTCATGCCGCTTCCCGATCCTGACGGCTGTAGAGCGAGCGCAGCATGGCCATCACGGCCCGGGGCTCCTCGGATGTGACGAGCGCGGTCCGAATGCTCGGCGGAATGTGGAAGCCGGAAGCCATGGCCACGTCGGCATAGGCAGCGAGGTGCTTGCGCGCGTGGCGGACCCCGCTTTTTTCTCCGTAGAGAGACAGGAGACCCTCGTAATGTTCGACGGCGATCTCGGTCATTTCTTCGGGCGATGGATCGGGGATCACCTTTCCTTGCAGGGTGGCACCGATCTGGCCGACGATCCAGGGCCGTCCCACGGCGGAACGTCCGACCATGACGGCCGCGGCACCGGAAGCCGACAGGCACCGCCTCGCATCATCGAGCGAGCCGATATCGCCGTTGGCAATCACAGGGATACGGACGCCTCGGACGACGGCCGCGATAGCGTTCCAGTCGGCCTGTCCTTTGTAGAACTGCTGGCGTGTCCGGCCGTGAACCGTCACGGCCCGCACTCCCAAGCTTTCGGCGCGGCGGGCAAGCTCCGGCGCGTTGATCGTGGCGTGATCCCAGCCGAGCCGCATCTTGACCGTTACAGGCACGCTCGCAGCCTGCACCGTCGCCTCGATGAGCCGAGCCGCATGGTCGAGATCCCGCATGAGCGCCGACCCGGCATAGCCGCCGATCACGCGCTTTGCCGGGCAGCCCATGTTGATGTCGATGATGCGCGCCCCTGCCCCTTCGGCGATTCGGGCGGCCTCAGCCATCCAGTGCGGCTCGCAACCGGCCAGCTGGACCACGTGAGGCTCGATCCCGCCCCCTTCGGCCCTTACCTGTGCTTCTTCCGAGCCTTGGACCAGCTCGTCCGAAGCCACCATCTCGGACACGACGAGACCAGCCCCCAGGCGCTTGGCGATGCGCCGGAATGCGACATCCGTGACGCCGGACAAAGGTGCAAGAATGGCTGCCGCTTCGACCCCGATAGGACCGATGTCGAAACTGCCCGCGCCTATTTTTTGTTCAAAACTCATTGTGCCTAATCAATAGCCAATTCGACGAAAGCCGCAAGCCCTTCCGACAGGGATTTGCCTTCCATGGGTGTCACGCTTAGGAGAGCGTTTGTCACAGAGGCCTTCCTTTATGTCAGTCGCCGCCCTCATCGTTGCTGCCGGACGTGGATCAAGAGCCGGTGAAGGGATTCCGAAGCAGTATCGGAGGCTTCAGGGGCAATCCGTTCTGGCGAGAACGCTGTCGGTCTTCCTTGCCCACGGCAATATCCGCCGAACGCTCGTGGTCATCCACCCAGACGACCGCGCGCTCTATGAAGAATCCGTCTCGGTCCTGCCAGCCTCTTCGTCCGCACTTCTGCCATGCGTCCATGGGGGCGAGACACGGCAGGATTCGGTGAGGAATGGACTTGAAGCCCTGGCCGACCTGAACCCGGACGTCGTTCTCGTCCACGATGCGGCACGTCCGTTCGCCCGTCCCGACCTGATCGACCGGGCCATCGCTGCCGCCGGCCGCTGGGCCGCCGCGGTTCCGGGAACGCCCGTTACCGACACGATCAAGGTAATCGGAGACCAGTCCGAAGTGCTCTCGACGCCGGATCGCTTTACTCTCCGGGCCGTGCAGACGCCGCAGGCTTTCCGTTTCCCGCTCCTTCTCGATTCCCACCGCCAGGCGGCCGCTGCGGGCCTGCACTCCTTTACGGATGACGGGGCCTTGGCGGAATGGGCCGGTCTGCCGGTGCATGTCTTCGATGGCGACACCGGCAACATCAAGCTGACCCATCCGGCGGATTTTCATGAGGCAGAGCGACGTTTGAAAGGCGATACAATGGCTTACGTAACCCGCCTCGGCACCGGCTTCGACGTCCATGCCTTCGCCGACGGGGATCATGTATGGCTCGGCGGAATCAAGGTTCCCCACGAGCGCGGGGTTCTCGCTCATTCGGACGGGGACGTGATCCTTCACGCTCTTACGGACGCGATGCTCGGAGCTCTCGCGAATGGGGATATCGGCACTCATTTCCCTCCGAGCGATCCGCAATGGCGCGGTGCCTCCTCCGATCGGTTCCTGGCCCATGCCGTCGAGCTCGTCCGCAGGCGCGGCGGCATCGTTGACCATCTCGACACTACCCTTCTCTGTGAAAAGCCACGGCTCGGCCCCCATCGCGAGGCGATGCGGCAGCGGATCGCCGAGATTGCAGGGCTTCGCCTGGACCAGGTCTCGCTCAAGGCGACGACGACCGAGAAGCTTGGATTTACCGGTCGCTCCGAGGGTATCGCCGCCCAGGCGGCCGCGACCATCCGACTGCCGGAGGTGAGCGCATGACTCCCGAGATGACGGCCCGCGCCTCGGCGCTGCTGGACGCCTACAAGGAAAAGCGCCTGAAGATCGCCACCGCCGAATCCTGCACCGGCGGTCTCGTGGCGGCCCTGCTGACGGAGATTTCCGGCTCTTCGGCCGTGGTGGAACGCGGGTTCGTGACCTATTCCAACGAGGCCAAGACGGAGCTGATCGGCGTGCCTGCGGACCTGATCGCCGCCCATGGAGCCGTCAGCGAGCCCGTGGCCCGCGCCATGGCCGAGGGGGCCCTGGGCCATTCCCGGGCCGATGTGGCCGTCGGCATCACGGGCGTGGCCGGTCCGACCGGCGGCACGGCCTCGAAGCCCGTGGGGCTCGTCCATTTCGGCCTCGCCCGCAAGGGAGCCCCGATGGTTCACCTGGAGCGGCGCTACGGCGATCTCGGCCGGACGGAGATCCGCCGCCGGGCGGTGGAGGATGCCCTGTCCCTGCTGGAACAGGCCCTGCGCTGATCAGGCCGTGCGCGCCCCGGCCTGGACCCTGGACGGCGTCCCGTAGATCTCGTTCGCCCGCTCCTCGAACGCTTCGGTGAACTTGCGGAAGGCCTTGTCGAAGACCGATCCCATGAGCAGGCCGAGGGCGAAGCTCTTGAATTCGTAGTTGATGTAGAACTCCACCTCGCATCCGCCGCCGGCCATCTCCCGGAAGGTCCAGCGGTTTTCCAGATACTTGAACGGCCCGTCCACGTATTCGACCGTGATCTTCCGGCGTGGATCGTCCAGGGTCACCCGGGTCGTGAAGGTTTCATTGATGGCCTTGTAGCCCACCGACATGGTGGCCACGAGGCTCTCGATGCCCTCGCCGCTCTGGACCCGGCGCATGACTCTCAAGTCCTCGCAGAGCGGCACGAATTCCGGGTAGCGCTCCACATCGGCCACGAGGGCGAACATCTGGGCCGGACTGTGCTGGACGGAACGCGTGGTGCGAAAGGTCGGCATTCTCAGGCGGCCTCTTTGAGGTTTGATAATTCGGCCTCCAGGGCCGGGATGTCGGAACGGGAACGCACCACATGGACCTGTTGGTCCGGGCGCAGGCGCTGCAGCATGCGCAGGGTCTTCGGCCGCATCTTGTCCGGATAGGACCAGATCCAGCGCAGGAAGGACCAGTCGAAGCGCTCCGGGCCGGCGGTTCCCAGATCCGGCCTCGACCGGCCATAATTTCTCGCCACCCGCCAGAGCACGCTCAAGAAACATTGCCAGCGCGGCAGGTCGAGCCAGACGATGGTGGTGGCGCGGGGCACGCGGATGTCGAAGGTGCTGGCGTAATTGCCGTCCATGACCCAGGCCGGCCGTGAGGCAAGCGCTTTCACCCGCTCCCGCCACTCGGCCCTCGATGGCATGGACCAGCCGGGCCCGAAATATTCCCGGTCGAGATGGATCAGCGGCAACTCGAGGCGCCCGGCGAGGCGGCTCGCCAGAGTGCTCTTGCCCGCGCCCGGGCTGCCGATGACCAGAATGCGCTGCATAGGCTCCTGCGAATCTCTAGCCGAGCTTCGTCAGACGAGCCGCCTTCAGCTTGGCAAAATCCTCACCCGCATGATGCGAGGAGCGCGTCAGTGGGGTCGAGGAGACGAGGAGGAAACCCTTGGCATAGGCCGTGGTTTCATAGGCCTTGAACTCGTCCGGCGTCACGAAGCGGATCACCTGGTGGTGCTTCTTCGTCGGCTGGAGGTACTGGCCGATGGTCATGAAATCCACATCCGCCGAGCGCAGGTCGTCCATGAGCTGGAGCACCTCGTTCCGCTCCTCGCCCAGGCCGACCATGATGCCGGATTTGGTGAAGATGGTCGGATCCAGCTCCTTTACCTGCTGCAACAGGCGGATGGAGTGGAAATAGCGCGCGCCGGGCCGAACCTTCAGGTACTTCGACGGCACGGTTTCGAGATTGTGGTTGAACACGTCGGGCTTGGCCGCGACCACGACCTCCAGCGCGCCGGGCTTGCGCAGGAAGTCGGGCGTCAGGATCTCGATGGTGGTCTTCGGGGAGCGTGCCCGGATGGCATGGATCACGTCGGCGAAATGCTGTGCGCCACCGTCGGTGAGGTCGTCGCGGTCCACGGAGGTGATAACCACATGCTCCAGGCCGAGCTTCTCGACGGCTTTGGCCACGCTCTCGGGTTCGTTCGGGTCGAGCGCCTGCGGCAGGCCTGTCTTCACGTTGCAGAAGGCGCAGGCGCGGGTGCAGGTGTCGCCCATGATCATGAAGGTGGCGTGCTTCTTCTCCCAGCACTCGCCGATATTGGGGCAGCCCGCCTCCTCGCAGACGGTCACGAGGTTGTTCTCGCGCACGATCCGGTTGGTCTCGGCCCATTTGGGCGAGCCCGGAGCCTTCACGCGGATCCATTCCGGCTTGCGCTGCTGAACGGGCTGGTCCGGCCGGTGCGCCTTTTCCGGATGACGAGGACGCTGATCCTTGTTGAGGAGGTCGAGAACGACGGCCATGAAGCTGAACCCCTGAGGCGAAGGGCCCCGCCCTTCTGACATGCCGCTGATTTAAGACTTTCGGAGAACAATCGCAAATGCTCAGATGGCAGGGCTGTGTTTCCGGCAGGTGCAGCCCGAAGTGGCGAGCCACTTTCCCTTCTCCTTTGCAAGGACAGGATGACGGGGATGGGTCCGATGTCAAAGAGCCAGCGGTTTGGGGCCCGCAGCTTACGCTGCGAGCCTTTCCGGTGGTCGAGGGTGGCACGATGGGCAGCCCGGCTCGATGTCTAGTGATGAGTGTGAGAGCCGAACTGCTCGTCACGCACGGTTCTTTTAGGCGTTTAGACTTGGACCAGCACAAGGCTGCCAAGGGCTTCCTGCCGCCGGCTGCGTGACCGTGCCGGATCCCACAACTTGCGACGCCTCGCGAAGCGCGCCCCTCGTCGGATCAGTCTGTGCAACGATATAGCCAAGGTTGCACGAGTTGTCAAGAACAAAGTGAGAACATTGCAATCGCTCACCACCTCTCCACATCGCCCTCCCCGTCATCACCGGCCTTGTGCCGGTGATCCCGATCGGAAAAGCGCGGCGCTTCACAGCATCGGGATGGCCGGGACAAGCCCGGCCATGACGGGGGAGGGTATCAGAACCTGAAGAGTGTTGAACTTGGGGGCGCCCCGGAAACAAACACAGCCCTTTCACTCCCGACGCTACCGATCGGAGGATGTGTCCCGCGTCTTCTGCCGGGCGGCTACGTACCCATCGCGCTCGATGGCACGAAACTCATGGTCGCAGCGAGGGCCTGAGCCTTGCCCAAGGCGGCAGCTGCGGACACGATCATCTGAGGCAGCACCATCCATTCCAACGTCCAGGCAGCTCCCGAGCGTTCGCCCTCATGAACCAGCGCCTGATGCAGGGTCCCGAGCATTCCGGCATTGAAGCGCGCAAGCGTCACCAGCACCTCGGCCGGTACGGGATTGGATTTATGCGGCATGGCGGACGAGCCGCCGCCTGTTGCAAGCCGAACCTCGGCGACTTCGTTCTGCGCCATCAGAGCGATGTCCTGGCCGATCTTGCCCAGCGTCCCGGTGAGCAGTGAAAGGAACGATCCGAACTCGCCGATCCTGTCGCGCTGGGAATGCCACGAGGGGGCAAGACCAAGCTCCAGGACGGCGGCCATGGCATCGGCTACGGCATCGCCCTGCCCCTTCAGCTCGCCACGGGTGCCGATGGGACCACCGAGTTGGACGACCAGCAGGCGTGGCGCGAGACCCTGCAGGCTTTCCCTGTGCCGCTCCAGCGGTTGGACCCACGTGTCGATCTTGTCCGCCGCCGTGAAGGGCAGCGCCTGCTGCATCCGGGTATGCGCCATGAGGCGGATCGCTCCATCCCGACGCTTCAACGCATCAAGACCATGGATCAAGGTATCGAGACGCTGCCCGAGAATCTCGATGACGTCCTTGAGGCGTAGGATCAGGGCCGTATCGATGACATCCTGGCTGGTCGCGCCGAGATGAACCGATTGGGCATGAGGCTCACCGACTGCGGCCCGCAGCTGCCTGACGAAGTCCGGGACGATCACGCCATCCCGGGCTAGGCCTTCAGCGAGCTTGGACCAATCAGCCTGAAAAGTACGACAAGCCTCCGCGATCCGCCGTGCGGCCTCCTGGTCGATCAGCCCGACCTTCGCCTCCGCCTCGGCCAGGGCGGCCTCGACACGCAGCATGGCGGCAAGTTCCGCCGCGTCGGAAAAGAACGCCCCCACCTCCTCGTCGCCGACGAGGGCCTGGAGAACGGGATGCGGGGGCGTCCGAGTCATGATGAGTTCCGCGTCACACAGCCTCGAGGGCGACGGCGATGCCCTGCCCCACGCCGATGCACATGGTGGCGAGCGCACGCTTCTTGCCCCTGAGCTTCAGCTCCAGCGCCGCCGTGCCGGTGATGCGCGCGCCCGACATGCCGAGCGGATGGCCGAGCGCGATGGCGCCTCCATTCGGATTGACATGCTCCGCGTCCTCCGGAATGCCGAGCTCCCGAAGCACCGCGATGCCCTGGCTGGCGAACGCCTCGTTCAGCTCCACGATGTCGAAATCCGTCGGCTTGAGACCGAGGCGAGCACAGAGCTTCTTCGTCGCGGGCGCCGGCCCGATCCCCATGATGCGCGGCGCAACGCCGGCAGCAGCTCCGCCGACCACGCGGGCGATAGGTTCAAGGCCGAACTTCCGGACCGCCTCCTCGGACGCGACGATCAACGCGGCCGAGCCATCGTTGACGCCGGAGGCGTTGCCGGCCGTCACCGTGCCATCCTTGCGGAATGGTGTCGGAAGCCTCGCGAGCTGCTCCAGGGTCGTATCGCCACGCGGGTGCTCGTCCTTGTCGACCACAACCGGGTCGCCTTTCCGCTTCGGGATCGTCACCGGCACGATCTCCTGCGCCAGACGCCCATTGGCCTGGGCCGCAGCCGCCTTCTTCTGCGAGCGCAGCGCAAACGCGTCCTGATCCTCGCGCGAGACGTTGAAATCCGCCGCCACGTTCTCGCCGGTTTCCGGCATGGAATCGACGCCGTATTGGCTCTTGATCAGCGGGTTGATGAAGCGCCAGCCAATGGTGGTGTCGTAGATCTCGGCATTGCGCGAGAACGCTGTATCGGCCTTCGGCATCACGAAGGGTGCGCGGGACATGGACTCGACGCCGCCCGCAATCATGATCTCCGCCTCGCCGGCCTTGATGGCGCGGGCCGCGGCGATCACCGCATCCATGCCGGAGCCGCAGAGGCGGTTCATGGTGGTTCCGGGAATCGAGCCTGGCAGCCCCGCCAGCAGAACCGCCATGCGGGCCACGTTGCGGTTGTCCTCGCCGGCCTGGTTGGCGCAGCCGTAGATCACGTCGTCGATGGCCTCGAAGTCGAGGTTCGGGAGGCGTTCCCGCAACGCCGTCAGCGGCACAGCGGCGAGGTCGTCCGCGCGAACGCCGGACAGTGAGCCACCATAACGGCCGATGGGCGTGCGCACATAGGCGCAGATAAAGGCTTCGCGCATGGTCAAATCCCCTTGTTGCCGCCGTGAGCTTTCTCGGTCCTGGCCTGAAGCTCGCGCAGGGTGGTGAGTTCGAGTTCGGTCGGCGAAGGCGTCTCCTCGAGATGATCTGAGAATCGCACCTTCCAACCGCAGGTTTCCTGCACCTTATCGCGGGTGACGCCGCGATGCATCGACACCACGGTGAATTCCTTTGTCTCGGGATCCGGCTTCCAGATCGCGAGATCCGTGATCAGGAGCGTCGGCCCCTTGGTCCTGATGCCGAGACGCTCGCGGTGGTTGCCGCCCTCGCCGTGGCCGAAGGAGGTGTAGAAGTCGATCGTCTCCACCATGCCACGGGTCGCCTGCTTCATGGTGATGAAAACCTCCTTGCAGGAGCTGGCGATCTCGGGCGCACCGCCACCGCCCGGCAGGCGCACCTTGGGCTTGTGATAGTCGCCGATCACCGTGGTGTTGATGTTGCCGAAACGGTCGAGCTGGGCCGCCCCGAGAAAGCCGATGGAAATGCGGCCGCCCTGAAGCCAGTAGCGGAACATCTCCGGCACGGAGACCGTGGTGAGCGCCGTCTCGCACAATTCGCCGTCGCCGATGGAGAGCGGGAGCACGTTCGGCGCCGTGCCGATGGTGCCGCTCTCGTAGATCAGCGTGATGTCGGGCGCATGGGTCAACCGGGCCACGTTGCAGGCCGCCGACGGCGCCCCGATGCCGACGAAGCAGACATCGTCGTTGGACAGGGCGCGGGACGCCGCGATGGTCATCATCTCGTTGGGCGTGAAATCGGAAAGATTCGTCATTCTTACAATCCCTTCACGCGATCGGCGAACACCTCGGGCCCCTGATCGAGCACGTTCTTCTTCATCCAGGAGGTGAAGAGGTCGCGATCGGCTGAGATCCTGTCCCATTCCAGATAGGCGGCATTGTCGCGCTCGTAATAGCCGTGAGTATAGGATGGATGCGCGCCGCCCGGGACCTGCACGATGGAGGTCACGGTCCAATGCGGCAGCACGCAGAGATTCGGGTGCAGGTCGTCGAAATCCTCCACGATCTCCTCGACCGTTACGACGGAGCGCCTGGATGCCAGGACCGCCTCCTTCTGCACGCCGACGATGCCCTCCACCAGCACGTCGCCACGCTTGCTCGCCTTCTGCGCATGGATGACCGCCACATCCGGACGATGCGCAGGCACGGCCGCGAGTTCCTCTCCGGTGAACGGACAGTTGACGCTCCTGATCGCCGGGTTCACGCCCTTGAGGCCCGCGCCGAGATAGCCCCGGAACACGGCGCAGGGCAGGCCGGCGGCGCCGGCCTCGTAGGCATTGGCCATGGCCGCATGGCTGTGCTCCACGGTCTCGATGGACCGGGGCCAGCCGTTCTCGATGGAATCGCGCATCCGGCGCAGGAGGCCGACGCCGGGATTGCCCGCATAGGAGAAGATCACCTTTTTCACGAGGCCCATGCCGATCATCTGGTCATAGATGATGTCCGGGGTCATGCGGATCACGGTGAGGTCCTTGATCCCCTGCCGGATCACCTCATGGGCGGCCGCATGGGGAATGAGATGGGTGAACCCCTCGAAGGCGACTGTGTCGCCTTCGCGCAGGTTCTCGGCAACAGCCTCCTTGAGGCTCTGAAACTTGGCCATGATATGCTTTCAGATCGGCGATCAGATGTCGAAGAATACGGTTTCCTTCTCACCCTGCAGGTGAATGTCGAAGGTGTAGGTCGGCATTCCGTTCTCCTCGCTGCGCTGTGCGATGAGGGTCGGAAGCCGGTACCTGTGCTCGATGCGCGCCAAGACGGGGCATTCCGCGTTCGCCGCCTCCTCGTCGCCGAAATACATCCGCGTATGCAGGCCGATATTGATGCCGCGCGCTACGATCCAGAACGTGATGTGGGGCGCCATCGGGCGTCCGTCCCTGTAGGGCACGCGGCCCGGCTTGATCGTCTCGAAGCGATACTCGCCCGTGGCGGCGTCCGTCGGCTGGCGGCCCCAGCCGGTGAAATTCGGGTCAGCCTGCCCGCGCGTCTCCTGAGGGCTGTTGTAGAGCCCGGCCGCGTCGGCCTGCCAGATCTCGACGAGCGCATCCTTGATCGCGTTCCCGCTGCCATCGAAGATGCACCCCTTGACGATGATCCGCTCGCCTTTGGTCTCGGGCCCGACGATGACGAGTCCGAGATCCTCCTTCCATACGCCGGTGATCTCGACCCAGTTCGGGGTCGCGCCGATATGGACGTAAGGGCCGGCCGTCTGGGACGGCGATTCCTTGAGTGTCGTCAGTTTCTGGAACATCAGTTTCCCTCCATGCGGTTCTCGAACATGGTCGAGCGGCGCCCGCGCAGGACGATGTCGAACTTGTAGGCGAGCGCATCCATGGGCAGGGTGGCGTTCCGGTCGAGCACGGCCGTCAGCTGGTCGATGGCGGCCTTGTCGGAGATGGTCGAGACGATCGGGCACTGCCAGATCATCGGATCGCCCTCGAAATACATCTGCGTGATCAGCCGCTGCGCGAAGGCGTGGCCGAAGAGCGAGAAGTGGATGTGGGCAGGCCGCCAGTCGTTGACCCCGTTGGGCCAGGGATAGGCGCCCGGCTTGATGGTGCGGAACCAGTAACGCCCCTCCTCGTCCGTGATCGTGCGTCCGCAGCCGCCGAAATTCGGGTCGATGGCTGCAAGATAAGTCTCTTTCTTGTGCCGGTAACGTCCGCCCGCATTGGCCTGCCAGAACTCCACCAGGGTGCCCGGCACGGGGCGGGCGTTCTCGTCAAGGACGCGGCCATAGACGATGATGCGCTGGCCGATGGGATCGCCCGTCTTGGCGAAGTTGTGGATCAGGTCGTTGTCGAGCGGACCGATCTTGTCATGCCCGAACCTGGGCCCCGTCATTTCCGATATGGTGTTGTCAAGCGACAGCAGCGGATATTGCGGCGAGCGCAGCACCGAGGTCTTGTATTGCGGCGTGAGCGCGGCCGGATGCCAGCTCCGGTCCCGCTGATAATATGATCCCTGATCCGACATCTCGGCTCTCCCTCGCAGCCCGCCCTCTTATTTTTGAGGTTCGGGATCCGCTTCCATTTCGGCGAAAGTTTTCTTGACGATTTTGATGGCGTGATTGGCCGCCGGCACGCCTGCATAGACGGCCACGTGCAGCAGCGCTTCCTTGATGTCCTCCTTGGTCGCGCCCGTGTTGCGGGTCGCGCGGACATGCATGGCGATCTCGTCGTCCTGCCCGAGCGCCGCCAGAAGCGCGATGGTCACGATGGAGCGCTCGCGCTTGGTGAAACCGGGGCGTGACCACACAGAACCCCAGGCACCTTCGGTGATGAAGGTCTGGAAGTCGGCGTCGAACTCCGTCATCTGGGCGCTCGCCCGATCCACATGGGCATCGCCGAGCACCTGACGGCGCACCGCCATCCCGGCCTTGTAGCGTTCGCATCTATCGTTCTCAGACAAGTCCCGCCTCCTGGAGATGCCGGTTGATGAGGTTCGACAGCACGGCAGGCTTCTCGACGCAGGGGATGTGCCCTGCCCCGTCGATGAGCGCGAAACCTGCGCCGGGAATGAGATCGGCCGTGCCCTTGACCACATCCGCGGGTGTCGAGCCGTCCTGATCGCCCGCGACGCATAGGGTCGGAACGGCGATCCGGCCGGCATCGGGTCTCAGATCCGCGTCGCGGATCGCCGCGCAGGTTCCGGTGTAGCCATGGGCGGGCGTGCGGACCAGCATGTTGCGCCACCCCGCCACCTCATCGGATCGAGTTTCACGGAACAAGGGCGTGAACCAGCGCTGCAGGATATTGTCGGTGATCGGCTCGATCCCGCCCCGCTCGACCGCTGCGATCCGCTCCGCCCAGAGTTCCGGCGTTCCGATCTTCGCCGCCGTGCAGCACAGGGTGAGGGCCTGCACGCGCTCGGCAGACCGCACCGCCAGACGCTGTGCGATCATTCCCCCGACCGACAAGCCGACGAAGGCGGCCTTGTCGATCTTCAGGTGGTCGAGGAGCGCGATGAGATCATCCGTATGATCGTCGATCGTATAGGGCGCGGGCGGCGCGTCCGAGAGGCCATGTCCGCGCTTGTCGTAGAGGACGACCCCGAACCGCTCCGTGAAAGCAGGAACGACCTCCTGCCAGATGCGGAAATCGCTTCCGAGGGAATTGATAAAGACGAGGACAGGGCCCTCGTCCCGACCGAGCACCTGATGGTGCAGAACGATCCCGTTGACGCGTGTAAATGCCATGCCTTGCCTCAATGCAGCGAGCCGACGCCGATGTAGTGCTCGACCAGTCCCTGGTCTTCGCGCAGAGCCTCGCTCGTTCCCTGCCAGGCGATCCGTCCGCGCTCCAGGATCAGGACGGTCTCCGCGAAATCGAGCGCGCTTTCGAGGCGCTGTTCGACGAGAAGGATCGTCATCTCGCCGCTGGCGGCGAGCCGCGTGAAGGCTGCCATGAGTTCCTCGCAGATCACGGGCGCCAATCCTTCGAGCGGCTCGTCGAGGAGCAGCACGGAGGGACGGCCGAGGATAGTTCGCGCGGTCGAGAGCATCTGCTGCTCGCCGCCGGACAATTGCCAGCCGAGATTGTTGCGCCGCTCATGGAGACGGGGGAACATTTCATAGGCCTCCTGGATGACGTTGCGCGGACGATCCTTGACGCCGACGATCAGGTTCTCCTCGACAGTCAGCGAGCGGAAGATGTCGCGCGTCTGCGGAACGAGCCCCATGCCCCTGCGTGCCCGCTCGGAGCTCTTGAGGGAGGTGATGTCGGTGCCGCCGATCAGGATCTCGCCCCCATAGCGCCGGTTCAGGCCCATCAGGGTGGACAACAGCGTCGTCTTGCCCATCCCGTTCCGGCCGAGAATGGATAGGCGCGCTCCGGACGGTACGGAGAAGGACACGTCCTCCAGGACGATCGTCGGACCGTAGCCCGCGCTCAATCCCTGAACCTCAAGCGACGCTGCGGGCATGAGCATAGTTCCCCAGATAGGCTTCACGAACCTTTTCGTTGGCAGCGACTTCCGAGGGCAGTCCCTCGAAGATGATCTCGCCCGCCGCGAGCACGACGACCCGCTTGGCGAAGCGGAAGACGAGATCCATGTCGTGTTCGATCATCAGCACGGCGAGGCTCGGCGGCAGGCGCTCCAGCGCCTGTTCGATCCTCGGCGTATCGCTGGACGGCACGCCGGCGGCCGGCTCGTCGAGAAGCAGGACCTTCGGCCGAAGCGCCAAGGCGATGCCGATTTCCAACAGGCGCTGCTGGCCATAGGCGATCTCGCCGACTCTCCGCCTCGCCACATCCAGCAATCCCAGGATCGAGAGGATGCTCTCCACCTCTCCTGCCACCTCCGAGTTTCCAGTGAAGCGGCCGAGAATCCGTGCGGCCTTTCCCTCGCGCTGCAGCACGGTCAGCGTCACATGTTCCTCCGGAGTCATCTGCGAGAACAATCGCGTGACCTGGAAGGTACGGACCAGCCCTCTGCGAACCCGCTGCACGGCATCGCGACCGGTGACGTCCTCGCCGTTGAGGACGACCCGCCCGGCACTCGGGCGAAGCTGCCCAGTCACCAGATTGACCAGGGTGGTCTTTCCGGCACCATTCGGCCCGATGAGCGCCAGCCGCTCGCCCGCCGTCATCGACAGCGAGATGTTCCGGCTGACGGCGAGGCCGCCGAAATTTTTGGTCAATCCTTCGACGTGGAAGAGGTCGCTCATGCCCGGCCTCCCTTGGCGCGCTTTCCGGCTCCGAGGAACCTTTCGGAAAGGCCGCTCAGACCACCGGGTGCCACGAGCACGACGGCGACCAGCAAGGCCCCGACCATCGTCATCCAGTGGAACGGGTTGATGGCCGAGACGACGTGCTCGAATCCCATGAAGATGACCGTTCCGACGAGCGCCCCGTAGAGCGTGCCGAGACCGCCGAGCACCAGCATGACCAGGGCGTTGGCGGACAGCTCGAAGCTGACGCTGTCGAGGCCGACCACCTGGGTGGAAATGGCAGCCAGGGCCCCGCCCGTCCCGGCCACTGCCCCCGAGATCACGAACATCTTCAACAGCACCGGAAACACGTAGGATCCCATGGCGCGGATGCGGACCGGATCCTGCTCGATGCCCCGGCACAGCATGCCGAACGGCGACGAGACGATAAATTTCAGGGCGATGAACACGACGACCAGCAAGGCAAGCCCGAAGAGATAGGCGGTCTGCCCCCACAGATCGAACTCAAACATTCCGAAGAGCGGGCTCACCATCAGGCCAGCGAGTCCGTCGCTGCCGCCCGTATAGGCGGACGCCTTGTTGGCAGCCTCATGGAAGAGCTGGACGATGGCGATGGACAGGACAAGCTGGGCGAGCCCGTGGGCGCGGAGCATGATCGTGCCCATGAGAAGCCCCGCCATCGCCCCGGCGACTGCCCCGATAGCGATGAGCGTCAGAGGTTCGGTGACACCATTCACGCAGGCGATTCCGGCCGCATAGGCGCCGGCTCCAAAGAGAGAAGCCTGCCCGAGGGACGCCACGCCGCAATAGCCGGTGATGAGATCAAGCGAAAGGACAAGGAGCGCCACCGCAATGATACGGGTCAGAAGCGCCAGGTTGTCCGGGAACAGCCAGTACCCCGCAAGACCGGCGACAATGATGAGGAGCACGCCGGCCACATCCCGCAGCCATCGGCCTCCCACCGAAGGGGCCGCTGCAGTTCTCTCGCCTTGAGCAATGACCTGCACGTTACTGAGCCCTTCCGAAGAAGCCGCGCGGGAACACGCAGACGATGGCGATGACTGCGGCATAGAAGAAGAAGTTGCCGAATTCAGGCATCAGGTAGCGGCCCGTTGTATCGACGGCACCGAGCAGGAGGCAGGCCACCACGGCACCGGGGATCGATCCCGCGCCTCCGACAGACACGACGACGAGGAAGGTCACCATGTAGCGTAGCGCGTAATAGGGCTCGATGGGCAGGAATTCGGCGCCCACCACACCGCCCAGGGCAGCAAGCCCGATGGCGATGGCGAAGCTGATGGCATAGATCGCCTGGGTTCGCACGCCGAGCGCATCGGCCATGGCAGCATTGTCGACGGTCGCCCGCAGCTTGATGCCGAAATCGGTTTTTTCGATCAGGTACCAGAGACCGCCGGCCACGATGATGCCGCAGGCCATGACGAAGAGCCGATGCCCGGCGATGGTCCGGATCCCCATATCCACGGGCTGGCTCAGGCTCCCGGGAAGCGGAATGGTCTTGAGAGTGGGCCCGAAGAAGTAGTTGGTGATGCCGATGATGCAGAAAGTGATGCCGATGGTCATCAGCACCTGGGTGAGTTCGGGGCTGCCGTAGATCCGGCGGTAGAGAAGGCGCTCCAGCGGAATGGAGATGATGACCGTGCCGATGATCGCCAGGAAGATGGCGACCGCGTATCCCAACCCAAGATCGCGTGCCGCGTACGACGCGATATATCCCGCGATCATCGCGAAGGCCCCATGCGCCAGGTTCACCACCCGCATCAAGCCCATCGTGAGCGACAGGCCGATGCAGATGATGAAGAGAGCCATGCCGTAAGCAAAGGCGTCGATCGCAATGCTGAGGATGGTCTGCATGAAGGATCCCGGACGCTTGTCTGGCCTGCCGATGAGAAGACGCGGCGTTGGATGGCCGCGTCCTCAGGATTGTTGATACCTTACACTTACTGGGTCGCGAGGCCCGGATCCTTCTGGTTCTGGAAGGTCTGGATTTCCTTGTTGTAGGTCTTGCCGTCTGCGCCCTTTGCAACCTCGCGCAGATAGATGTTTTCCGTGATGTGGCGGGTTTCGGCATCGATGCTGACAGGGCCACGTGGGCTCGTCCAGGACAGGCCTTTCACGGCATCCACGGCCTTCTGCGCATCCTGCTTGCCGTCCGTCGCCTCGATCATCTTGTAGATCACGTGCATGCCGTCATAGGCGCCGACCGATGGGAACGAGAGCTGTTCGGCGCTGCCGATGGCCTTGCTCGCCGCTTCCACGAATTTCTTGTTCTCCGGCGAGTCGTGCGACACGGCATAATGGAAGGTGGTCAGGAGACCGAGGGCGCCGTCGCCGAGCGCCGGCAGATCGGATTCCTGCGTCAGATCGCCGGGCGCAAAGAACTTGATCCCCGCCTGCTTCAAGCCGGTCTCATTGTAGGCCTTCACGAAGCCGAGGGTCGTCGGACCCGATGGGAGAAAGGCGAAGACCGCCTCGGCGCCGGAATCCCGGATGCGCTGCATGATCGGGCTGAAATCGTTTGTGTTCAGCGGCATGCGAATGGCCTCGACCACTTGGCCGCCGGCCCCCTCGAAAGCTTTCTTGAAAGCCCCTTCCGCATCGACGCCCGGCCCATAGTCGCTAACGGCGGAGATGACCTTCTTCACGCCGCGATCCACGGCGATCTTGCCGAGAGGCGTCGTCGTTTGCGCCGTGGTGAAGGACGTGCGCACCACGAGCGGCGACTGCGTCATGATGGCGGAAGTCGCGGCATTGAAGATCACGAGCGGAACGTTCGCCTGCTTGAGCAGAGGCGTGATGGCCATGGCGTCCGGCGTGAAATAGACGCCGCCGAGATACTGCACCTTGTCCTTCACCACCAGTTCCTGCCCCAAGGCGCGCGACTGCGCGGGATTGGCGGCCGGAAGGTCGCGGTAGATCACCTCGATGTCATGCCCCTTCACCGACTTGCCGTTCAGGGCCATGTAGGCCTCGACGCCGGCCTGGAAATTCTTGCCCTGCAGCGCGAAGGGGCCCGAAAACGGGCCGATGATCCCCACTTTGATCGTGTCGGCATAGGCCGAGATCGTACCGGCCAGCAGAGCGCCGACGGCAGCCCCGAGAACCTTCTTTGAAATTTTCATTCCCTTCCTCCCTCTGAGCTGCCTCGATCTCATTGCGCTGGATCGCGGTTTTTCTCATCCTATCGTCTAGCTGTTTGTGCGCACTGCGTACATTGAAAGCTATATCGCACATGTAGTACGATTTACCGAGGTAGTGTCAAGGCTACCAAAGTTCACCATACTCCTTCGGAGGCCGTAATGCAGAGTGACGACGTCGAGGATCAGGGCAGTGATCGGGACTTCGTGGCAAGTCTCGAAAAGGGCCTCCTCGTCATCGAGGCCTTCGACGCCAGCAGGCCCCGCCTGATCCTCTCCGATGTGGCGAAGCTGACCGGCATCACCCGCGCGGCCGCGCGCCGCTATCTCCTGACGCTCACCAAGCTGGGCTATGCGGATTTCGACGGGCGCTACTTCTCCTTGAGCCCCCGCATCCTCAGGCTCGGCTATGCCTATCTCTCGTCCGCCTCGCTCTCGACCCGGGTTCAGCCCTTTCTCGAACAGATCTCGGAAGCGACGGGGGAATCGAGTTCGGCGGCGATCCTGGACGGTGACGACATCGTCTACGTTGCCCGCTCCGCCACCCGCCGGATCATGTCCATCGGCCTCGGTGTCGGAAGCCGACTCCCGGTCTATTGCACATCCCTGGGACGGGCCATCCTGGCCTATCAGTCCGAGGACACCATCGACGCCTATCTCCGACGCGTGCGCCTTGAGGCGAGGACGCCGAAGACCATCACCGACAAGACGGAGCTCCGCAACATCCTGAAAGCGACGCACGACCAAGGCTTTGCCATCGTCAACGAGGAGCTGGAATTCGGTCTGCGCTCCATCGCCGTGCCGGTGATCCAGAAGAACGGTCAGGTGACGATCGCCCTCAATCTCAGTGCCCAGGCCGGGCGCGTCTCGGCGGATGAAATGCGGGAACGCTTCCTGCCGTCCTTGATGGCGGCGAGCGAGTCGCTGCGGTACTTGCTCTAGGGATGAGGGTGCTGCCTGCGTCCCGGCAGAGCCTTTGATTCAGATCAAGGCTCCTGAATGAGCCGTCATGCAAGGTCCGAGCATGACACCAGAACTCATTGCCCGCTACGACCAGCGTGTCCCGCGCTACACGAGCTATCCGACGGCGCCTTATTTCAAACCGGACGTCTCGGCCGAAACCTATGCGTCCTGGCTTAGCGAACTGGCGCCGGACCGACCCGTGTCGCTCTATCTGCATGTGCCGTTCTGTGCGGAACTCTGCCTCTATTGCGGTTGCAACACCGCCGTGACCCGGAGCTACAAGGCCGTCGCCGCCTATGTCGATTGCCTGGAGCGGGAAATCGACCTCGTGGCGCGCCACCTGCCCGGCCGCATGGCCGTCGCCCATGTCCATTGGGGCGGCGGCACGCCGACCATTCTGTCTCCGGACGACCTCCGGCGCATCTCGCGCCATCTCGACGAAGCCTTCGAGATTCGACAGGATGCCGAGATTGCGGTCGAGATCGACCCGAGGACCATCACGCCGGAGCATGTGAAGGCCCTTGCCGCATCCGGCCTCAACCGGGCTAGCCTGGGCGTCCAGGATTTCGACCCCAGGGTCCAAGAGACCATCAGGCGGGTGCAGTCGTTCGAACAGACGGCACGGGTCGCTTCCTGGCTCAGGGAGGCGGGCGTGAGCGGCCTGAACCTCGACCTGATGTATGGCCTGCCGTACCAGAGCGTCGAGAGCGTGAAGCGCTCCGTCGACCTCGCCCTCAAGCTCGATCCGGACCGGATCGCGCTTTTCGGCTATGCCCATGTTCCATGGATGAAGCGCCATCAGGCGCTCCTGCCTGAGGCATCCCTCCCCGATTCCGTCGCGCGTGTGGAGCAACGCGAGGCTGCGGCCGAGGCCTTCATCCGCGCAGGCTACGTCCAGATCGGCCTCGACCATTTCGCCAAGCCCGGCGATCCCATGGCCGTTCGCCAAAGGGACGGACGGCTTCATCGCAACTTCCAGGGCTACACGACGGACGAGGCGACAGCGCTGATCGGGTTCGGCACCTCGTCCATCGGCTCCCTGCCTCAGGGCTACATCCAGAACGCCCCGACGACGGTCGCGTATCGCGAAGCCGTTCTGAAGGGCCAACTCCCCATCGTGCGCGGCGTCGCCCTCTCGGATGACGATCGCCTCCGCCGCGCGATCATCGAGCGCCTGATGTGCGACTTCTCGGTCGACCTTGATGAGGTGGCTTCGGAATTTCGCTCCGGCACCGATGGTTTCGCGCCTGAAATCGACGCGATCGACGATCTGGCGCGGGACGGGCTCGTCATCCGCGACGGACTGACCTTGTCGATCCCTGATGAGGGCCGCGCCCTGGTCCGAAACGTCTGCGCCGTCTTCGACCGCTATCTCGAAAGCGGTGCCCAGAGGCACTCCCGCGCTCTCTAGGGCGCCGCGCCACCGGGGCGTTTGATCTGGGTCAATGCCCCTTCGCATCCCGAAACGTAAACGAATCTGCTGACGGCGAAGCTCACCGCATCGCCGAATTTCTCAAAAGGTCGAAGCCTATGGCTCAAGCGGCAGCACCCTCAAAGGGCATGACATTCGGCGAGATGGGCTCGGCCCTTGCCCTCGCCGGACTGGCATTCCTCAGCGTCATCATCGCGGCGAAGGCCTATACGCCCGAATACGCCTTCCATGCCTATCTCTTCGCAGCCGCCAGCGTGGCTGGCGTGTTCGCCATCGTGAACCGGTACTACGAGCGCCCCGCGCAACTGCCCCCGCTGACCATCGGCGGCAAGCCGAACTACAACATGGATCCGGTGAAGTTCGGAACCATCGCCTCCATCGTCTGGGGCATCGCCGGCTTCACCATCGGGTTGCTGATCGCCCTCCAGCTCGCCTTTCCCGCGCTCAACTTCGACACCGCATGGCTGTCCTTCGGCCGGATGCGCCCGCTGCACACGTCGGCGGTGATCTTCGCCTTCGGCGGCAACGTGCTCATCGCCAGCTCGTTCTACGTGGTGCAGCGCACCTGCCGCGCGCGGCTGGCCGGTGACATCGCCCCGTGGTTCGTGGTGCTGGGCTACAACTTCTTCATCGTCATCGCCGGCACGGGCTACCTGCTCGGCATTACCCAGGGCAAGGAATATGCCGAGCCCGAATGGTATGCGGATCTCTTCCTGACCATCGTATGGGTGACCTACTTCCTGGTGTTCCTCGGCACGGTCATGCGTCGCAAGGAGCCACATATTTATGTGGCGAACTGGTTCTACCTCGCCTTCATCCTGACCATCGCGGTCCTGCATCTCGGCAACAACGCATCGATCCCCGTCTCGATATTCTCGCCCAAGAGCTACATCGTGTGGTCGGGCGTGCAGGATGCCCTCGTGCAGTGGTGGTACGGCCATAACGCGGTCGGCTTCTTCCTCACCGCCGGCTTCCTCGCCATCATGTACTACTTCATCCCGAAGCGGGCCGAGCGTCCGGTCTATTCCTACCGCCTCTCCATCATCCACTTCTGGTCGCTGATCTTCATGTATATCTGGGCAGGTCCCCATCACCTGCACTACACCGCCCTGCCCGACTGGGCGCAGACGCTGGGCATGGTGTTCTCGGTCATGCTGTGGATGCCCTCCTGGGGCGGCATGATCAACGGCCTCATGACCCTCTCGGGTGCCTGGGACAAGCTCCGCACCGATCCGGTCCTGCGCCTCATGGTCGTGTCGGTCGCATTCTACGGCATGGCGACCTTCGAAGGCCCGCTCATGTCCGTGAAGGCCGTGAACTCCCTGTCGCACTACACCGACTGGACCATCGGCCATGTCCATGCCGGAGCCCTCGGCTGGGTCGCCTATATCTCCTTCGGGGCCATCTATTGCCTCGTGCCGTGGCTCTGGAACAAGAGATCGCTCTATTCCATGAAGGCCGTATCCTGGCACTTCTGGATCTCGACTCTCGGCATCGTCCTCTACATCTCGTCGATGTGGGTCGCGGGCATCCTCCAGGGCCTCATGTGGCGGGCCTATACCAGCCTCGGCTTCCTCGAATACTCCTTCATCGAGACCGTCGAGGCGATGAATCCCTTCTATGTCATCCGTGCGCTCGGCGGCGCGTTCTTCGTGGCCGGCAGCCTGATCATGGCCTGGAACGTCTGGAAGACGATCACGGTCGGAGAGGCGGCCGAGGAAGCCACTCCGGCCATGCAGCCCGCGCTCGTCGCCGCGGAATAAAGGAAACGATCATGTCATTCTGGTCCCGTCACAAGATCTTCGAGACCAACTCGATCATCCTCATCATCGGCGTGCTGATCGTCATATCCATCGGCGGCCTGGTGGAGATCGTGCCGCTCTTCTACCTGAAGAGCACCATCGAGAAGGTGGAAGGCGTCAGGCCCTACACCCCGCTCGAACTCGCCGGCCGCAACATCTACGTGCGCGAGGGCTGCTACAACTGCCATAGCCAGATGATCCGTCCCCTGCGGGACGAGGTCGAGCGCTACGGCCATTACTCCCTGGCCGCCGAGAGCATGTACGACCGGCCGTTCCAATGGGGCTCGAAGCGCACGGGGCCGGATCTCGCCCGGGTCGGCAACAAGTATTCCGACGACTGGCACCGGGATCACCTGAAGGACCCCCGCGCCGTCGTGCCCGGGTCGATCATGCCGGGCTATTCCTGGCTGGAGAAGACCGAGCTCGACACGTCGACCATCGCGCAGGATCTGCAAGTGCAGGCGACCCTCGGCGTTCCTTATACCGAGGAGATGGTCAAGCATGCGGAGAGCGACATCCGCATCCAGGCCGCGACCGACGATCCGAATGCGCTCGACCTCGCCAAACGCTATCCGAACGCCCAGTCGCGTTCCTTCGACGGCAACCCGCAGAAGGTCACGGAAGCCGATGCCCTGATCGCTTATCTGCAGCTGCTGGGCACGCAGGTCGACTTCAAGCTCTACGACAACAAGGCCAACGTGCGCTGAGGACCGTAAACCATGCCAGCCGCATACAAATTCTTCGCCGAGTTCGCCCAGACCTGGGGGCTTCTCTACTTCGTCGTCGTCTTCCTGGCGATGCTGATCTATGCCCTCGCCCCCTCGCGGAAGGACCGCTTCGACGCGGCCGCCCGCATGCCTCTCCAGGAGGATTGATCCCATGGCCCATGACAAGCACGAACAGGTCGACGCCATCAGCGGCGTCACCACCACCGGGCATAGCTGGGACGACATTCAGGAACTCAACAACCCGCTCCCGCGCTGGTGGCTGTGGACGTTCTATGCCTGCATCGCCTGGGCCATCGCCTACTGCATCGCCTATCCGGCTTGGCCGATGGTCTCATCCTATACCAAGGGTGTCCTCGGCTGGCAGTCTCGGGACGCGGTGGTGGCCGATCTCGACGCTCTCAAGCAGCAGCGCTCCGGCATGACGGCGAAACTGGCCGAGAGTTCGCTGGAAGAGATCAGGCAGAACCCTGAAATGTTCGCCTTCGCGCGGGCGCAGGGCAAGGCCGCCTTCGGCGACAACTGCGCCCCATGCCATGGAGCCGGCGGCGCGGGTGCCAAGGGATATCCGAACCTGAACGACGACGATTGGCTCTGGGGCGGCTCGCTCGCCCGGATCGAGCAGACCGTCCGCCATGGCGCCCGTTCCACCAGCGACCAGGGCCATTCAGGCTCCATGCCGGCTTTCGGCCGCGACGGGATGCTCAAGCGGGAGGAGATCCTGCAGGCGGCGGATTACGTCCGTTCGCTCTCGGGCCTTCCCACGGACAAAGGAGCCGATCTCGCCGCCGGCGCCAAGATCTTCGCCGATAATTGTGCCGCCTGTCATGGAGAGAAGGGCTTGGGTAATCAGGAACTCGGCGCTCCCAACCTGACGGACAAGATCTGGCTCTTCGGTTCGGACAAGGCGACCATCGTGGAGGGCCTGATGAACGGGCGCGGCGGCGTCATGCCGACATGGCATGGACGCCTGGATGACACGACCATCAAGTCGCTCACTCTCTACGTTCACTCCCTGGGTGGCGACCAGCGGCCTTGAGGTTTTCAAAAGTTCCGTAATGAAAGGCCGGGGGGAAACCTCCGGCCTTCGCTTGATATGGATCAAGGCGTGTTGGACGGCCCCATCATATCCCTTCGTCATACATGATTGAGACGAACCGACGGATTCGATGGCCGACGCCCCTCTCCCCCAATCTCTCAGCGCTTCTCCCTCGGCCGCAGCCGAGGAGGCGCCGCTCTATGCGCCCCGCAAGCAGATCTATCCGCAGGCGGTGAAGGGTCGCTATCGCACGATCAAGTGGGTCGTGCTCGCCGTCACGCTCGGCATCTACTACTTTTTGCCGTTCATCCGCTGGGATCGAGGCCCGAATGCGCCCGACCAGGCCATCCTGGTCGATCTCGCCAACAGCCGCTTCTATTTCTTCTTCATCGAAATCTGGCCGCAGGAGGTCTATTACATCACGGGCCTGCTCGTGCTGGCTGCCCTCGCGCTGTTCCTCATGAATGCGGTCGCGGGCCGGATCTGGTGCGGCTATCTCTGCCCTCAGACGGTCTGGACCGATCTCTTCTATGCGGTGGAGCGCTTCATCGAAGGCGACCGGCGCGAGCGGATGCGCCATGACAGGGAAAAGCTCACCTTCCAGGTTCTTGGCCGTAAGACCCTGAAGCATTTCGTCTGGCTCATGATCGCCTGGTGGACCGGCGGCGCCTGGGTACTCTATTTCGCCGACGCTCCGACGCTGGTCTACGAGCTGGCGACATTCCAGGCTCCGTTCGCGGCGTATCTCTGGATCGGCATTCTTACCTTCACGACCTACACCTTGGCCGGCTTCATGCGCGAGCAGGTCTGCACCTATATGTGCCCCTGGCCGCGAATTCAGGCCGCGCTGACGGACGAGTATGCGCTCAACGTCACCTACCGTTATGACCGGGGAGAACCGCGCGGTTCGATGAAGAAGAACGAGGCCTTGAAGCTTCAGGGACTACCTGCGGGAGACTGTGTCGATTGTGACCAATGCGTCGCCGTGTGCCCGACGGGCGTCGATATCCGTAAGGGTCTGCAGCTCGACTGCATTCAGTGCGGCCTGTGCATGGATGCCTGCGACACCGTCATGAGCAAGATCGGTCGTCCCCAGGGTCTGATCGCCTACGACACCGACATGAATGTCCAGGCCCGGATCGAGGGTCGGCCGGAGGTACGTCGCATCGTGCGGTCACGCACCCTCTTCTATGCCGGTATCATCGTTCTTGTCGGCTTCGTTATGATCGCCTCGCTGGCCATGCGCCAGAGCCTGTACCTGAGCGTCATGCATGACCGGAACCCGCTCTTCGTACGTCTCTCGGACGGCACGATCCGCAACGGTTTTACCATCCGTGTCGCCAACAAGAACCTGGACGAACGCCGTTACGCGCTCTCGGTGGAAGGCCTGCGCCGGGCCAGGATCGACGTGGTCGGTGGCGAAGTCGACCAGCAAGGCCGCTCCATCGTGACCGTGGGGCCGGATCAGACCCTGGAAGCGCGCGTACTGGTGACCGACACCACCTCCCCAACCGAGGATTCGACCGCACTTCGGTTCATTCTGACCGATCCCGCCACTGGCAACACCGTCAGCACCAGCGATCATTTCAGAGCTCCTTGAGGATCGACCCATGTCCACGAAAGCAAACGCGGGACGCTCGCCCCGCCCCATCACAGGTCGCACGGTTCTCCTCTATTTCGTGTCGTTCTTCGGCGTCATCTTCGCCGTGAATTTCTACATGGTGCGCGTTGCCGTCTCGAGCTTCAGCGGTGTCGAGACGGAGAGCGCCTACAAGGCGGGGCTTTCGTTCAAGAACGATGTCGCGGCCGCCCATGCGCAGGATGCGCTCCATTGGACGGTCGAAGCGGCCCTGCAGCACGGCGACGCTCCAGGGATCGTCATCACGGCGCGCGACGCCGAGGGGCAGGCTCTTATGGGCCTCTTGCCGGAGATCCGTCTCGCCCATCCAACCGATAAGCGGCGCGACGTGCCCTTGGAAGTAGTCGAGCTGTCGCCGGGCCGTTTCAGGAGCGTCACACCCATGCCGGAAGGCCAATGGGACCTCGTCATCGGTCTGAATCGCGATGAGGAAACCGTCTTCCGCTCCAAGAGCCGCATCGTGCTCTGAGGATTTCTTCGTCATGGCCGAAACCCTTGATCTCTCCATCTATGTCACGCGCCAGGGTGACGGAACGGCTCATCTCGACCTTGCCGTCGAGGGCATCGACTGTGCCGCCTGCATCGACGAGATCGAAGGCGGCTTGTGCCGCTTGCCCGGTGTCGTCGACGCCAGGCTCAACTACACGAACCATCGTCTCGCCGTCGAGTGGCGGGACGGGGCGCTGTCCCCATCGCATGTCGTCGAGGAGCTTCAGCGGCTCGGATACTGGGCTCACCCCTTTCGCGCGATGCTGGTGGAGGAGGAGGAAGCACGCCGCGCCCAGTGGCTTCTGAAATGCCTCGCGGTCGCGGGCTTCGCGTCCATGAACATCATGCTGCTGGCGGTCTCGGTCTGGTCGGGAAACGTCACGGACATTACGCCCGAGACCAGGGACTTCTTCCATTGGCTCGCCGCCCTCATCGCCCTCCCGGCAGTCGCCTATGCGGGCCAGCCCTTCTTTCAGAGCGCCATGACCGCGCTCCGCAACCGTCGCACCAACATGGACGTGCCGATCGTCATCGGCATCCTGCTGGCCTTGAGCGTGTCGGTGTTCGAGACGGTCAATTCCGCCGAGCATACCTATTTCGACTCTGTGGTCATGCTGCTGTTCTTCCTGCTCTGTGGCCGCTACCTCGATCAGGCCATGCGCCGGAAGACACGGGCCGTCGCAGGCAACCTGGCCTCGTTCAGGGCCGAGGTCGCACACAGGATCGACGACAAGGGCGAGGTCGTCCTGGTGCCGACCGCCGCCGTGAAGCCCGGCGACCGGGTTCTCGTGCGCCCGGGCGAGCGCATCGCCGTCGACGGTATCGTTCTCTCGGGAGCCTCGGATGTCGACGAGAGCCTCGTCACCGGCGAGACCGCCCATCGCTCCGTCAGGGCCGCCTCTCAGGTTTATGCGGGGAGCATGAACGACAACGGCACCCTCACCCTGCGGGTCACCGCAGCGGGCAAGGGGGCTCTGCTCGACGAGGTCGAGCGCCTCCTGGAGAATGCAGCCGCGGCGAAATCCCGCTATGTGCAGCTGGCCGATCGGGTGGCGAAAATCTACGCGCCGGTCGTGCACACGGCCGCTGCCGTCACGGCGCTGACCTGGATCGCAACCGGCGCTTCCGTTCACGATGCGCTTCTGACCGCCATTGCGGTGCTCATCATCACCTGCCCCTGCGCCCTCGCCCTCGCGGTGCCGGTGGTGCAGGTGGTCGCGTCAGGAGCCCTGTTCCGTGCGGGCGTGTTCCTCAATACGGGCGATGCCTTCGAGCGGCTGGCCAAGGTGGACACCATCGTGTTCGACAAGACCGGGACCCTGACCCTGCCCACCATGAGCGTCACCAATGGGGGCGACATGGAGCCCGACCTGCTGGAGGCGGCAAGCCGCCTCGCGTTGTCGAGCCATCATCCGCTGGCCGCCGCCGTAGCGCAGATGGCGCATGATCGCCGCCCCTACGAGGACGTGACCGAGGAGCCCGGCCAGGGTGTGCACGCCGTCGTGGACGGCATCGAGATGCGCCTCGGCAGTCCGGCCTTCTGCGGCGCCGAGGACATCGCCGACAAGGCGGCTGCGGCCGATCCGATGGCTTCCGTGATTACTTTCTCCTGGGGTGAAAAGCGGACCGTCCTTCTGGTGCGACAGGCCTTGCGTCCCGATGCCGTCGCCGTTGTACAGGGCCTCAAGGATCGAGGTTTCGATTGCCGGATCCTTTCGGGCGACCGGCCGGAAGCCGTGGCTCCCATCGCGGCCACGCTCGGCATCGATAGATGGCGCGGCGGCTGCAATCCGGCCGGCAAGATCGAAGCGCTCGATGCTCTCAAGGTTGAAGGCCGCAAGGTGCTGATGGTGGGCGACGGCCTGAACGACGCGCCTGCTCTGGCAGCCGCGCATGTGTCGCTGTCGCCCATCAGTGCGGCCGACCTCACCCAGGCCCATGCCGATGCCGTCTTCCTCGGCGACAGGTTGAGGCCTGTACAGGACACGATCGACATCGCGCGCCGGGCCCACCGCCTCATGCGGCAGAACCTGGGAATCGCCCTGGTCTACAACCTGATCGCGGTGCCCCTGGCGTTCCTCGGCTTCGTCACGCCTCTTGTCGCGGCGCTCGCCATGTCGGGCTCCTCGACCCTGGTGACGCTCAATGCCCTCCGGGCTCGCGGGCGCATATCCGTGCCTCGGTCCGAGGCGCCGCAATCCCACGTCGTTCCCGTCACGCAAGGAGCCTGACCGATGGAAGTGCTGATCTATCTCGTTCCCATGGCTCTCCTGCTCGGTCTGACCGGTCTTGGAGCCTTCATGTGGTCGTTGAAGAACGGCCAGTATGACGATGTTCAGGGCGCCGCCGTGCGCGTCCTGTCGGATGACGATGTTCGGAAATGACCTCCTCGACGGCGATACCGAGAGCCGGGCAGCTCGAATGCATCTGCGAGCCGGGTGCGCTCGACGACACCGCTGCGGATGATCGCGGGACGGTGCCGCTTGCGGCAGGCTTTGCCCTCTCGGTGCTTGCCCAGGTCCTGACTCTCAGCATTCTGCCCCTGGCCGGATCGGCGCTCGCTCCGAGCCGGGGCCTGACCACCCTTCCCTATACGGCCTTCTACATCGGGGCGGCCCTTGCGAGCCTCCCCGCGTCGCTCCTCCTCGACTCGTTCGGCCGCCGGGCGGCCTTCTCCCTGGGCGCCAGCCTCGGCGCCGCCGGTGGCCTCGTCCTCGTCTGGGCACTCGTGTCGATGCACTTCAACGCCCTTGTGCTCGGCGCATTCTGGCTCGGGATCGCAGGCGGCTTCAGCCTGTTCTACCGCCACGCTGCCGTGCCGGTCGGCGGCAAAGGAGCCGGTGCCGTTCTGATCGTTTTCGGAGCCGCCACCCTGGCGAGCCTGACCGCGCCGACGATCTCCAGCATGGCCGAGTCACTGGCCTCGCCATGGGCCTTCGCCGGCATGGCCGCCGCGGCCGCCCTCGCGCACGTGGCGTCGCTCTTTGCGACCGCATCCTTGCCCTACCGGCGGATCCGGGAACGGGTCACGGATGCAAAAGGCCTGCGGGGATGGCGCTCCATCCTCCTGCCGACGGCGCTCGGCGCCATGGGATGGCTCACCATGACGGCCCTGATGGGCGCAACCCCCATGGCGGTTATCGGCTGCGCGCCATCGGAAGCCGTCGTAGGTGCCGTCGCGTGGCATGTGATGGCCATGTATGCACCGTCGCTGCTCCTCGCGTTCTTCCCGCGCCTGGCCCTCCCTGCCCCGCTTTCCGCGTCAGGATGTCTCCTGCTGGCGGCAGGAGCAGCGGCCTTCAAGCTCTCCGGGAGCGTCGCCGGCTTCTCCGCGGCGGCAGCCCTGGTCGGCTCCGGATGGTCATTGACCATGCTCGGAACGACGCTCTGGACCCACCAAGGCAGCCCGGTTTCGCGATGGCTGCTCGGCCTCCATGACGCAGCCCTGCTGTCGGGGGCGATCCTGGGCACGCTCGCGGCCGGTCTTTTCGCCTAGATTTCGCTGCCTCGAGACGTCTCCAATCCCGATTGGGACGACCTAAGGAAAACCCCTTAGGTATCAGACCTGAATTTTAGCCCAGCCTCTGCAGCTGTACCCATGAACTGCAACGTCAATACCAAAGGTTCACGGGGGTCCGATGCACACTGCGCTCCTCACCCAAGCCGCTTCTTCGGCCCTGTTTCCGTTGGACCTGAATGTCCGTCTGCTCCCTAAGCTTGCCGATGCCGCGACCCCGACTGTCGGCTCCGTCCGGTCTTTCGCCAAGGATGAGGAGATCTTCGCCGAGGGCGATAGGGCTGCTTTCGTCTACAAGGTTCTCTCCGGCGTGGTGCGCACCTCCAAGCTCATGAGCGACGGGCGCCGCCAAATCGACGCCTTCCATCTGGCCGGCGACATCTTCGGCATTGAAGCCGGCGACGAGCATCGGTTCTGCGCCGAGTCCATCGGCGATTGCGTCGTGGTTGCCTATCGCCGCACCCATCTCGCCTCTCTGGCCGGTAATGACGCCCAACTCGCCCATGACATGACCATGGGCATGATGCGCTCTCTCGTTCGGGCCCAGAACCACATGCTTCTCCTGGGCCGCAAATCGGCCTTGGAGAAGATTGCAACTTTTCTGCTCGACATGGCCGGGCGAACCGCCGACGAAAGTGCCGTGGACCTTCCCATGTCGCGCACGGATATCGCCGACCATCTCGGACTGACGATCGAAACCGTCTCCCGCTCATTCACGCAGCTCGAGCGGCAGGGCATCATCGCGCTTCCTTCCGCCCGTCATGTCGTCTTGAGGAACCGGGCGGCTCTCGAGCGGCTGAACGCATAATAGAGGCCTATCCAGCTCCGGACGAGCATCAACAGCCCTGCCGTCACAGCGACAGCGGGGCTGAATGTGTTTCGAAGGAGGCCGCGAGGTCTTTCAGGCCAGAGCCGCATGAATGCTGTCGAGCAGCTCACTGTCGTGCAGGGGCTTCTCGAGAACGGTCCGGAAGCCCGATTGGGCGGCGCGATGATGGAGATCGTCGCTCAACCGGGACGCGATGAGGATCGCCCGGCAATCACTCCGCCGCTGCCGCAACCTGTCGACCAGTTCGATCCCGGTCATGCCCGGCATGTTGTAGTCGATCACGAAGCATCCGTTCTGCGGGAGATCATGCTCGGACAGAAGCTCGGGACCGTCCTTGAACAGGCGCACGGTCAGTCCCTCGAGCTCCAGGGCAAACTTCAACGAGTTCCTGACCGCTTCGTCATCGTCGACGATGATAACCGGCCCCATGGGCTGAGACATCCGAAAAGCCTGCATGATCCTTGAGCGCGGCCGGAGGTCAGTCTGCCGGCCAGTCTCGCGGATTATGCACGGACGCGGCTTCTTCCCTATTCAGGAATATTCCTTAAGGATCTACTTCGCCTCGATCAGGAGGGCCAGACGGACGAGTTCCGACAGGCTCTTCGCCTGCATCTTGGCCATGACGTTCGCGCGGTAGATTTCCACTGTCCTTGGGCTGATGCCGAGATCATAGGCGATCACCTTGTTGGCCTTGCCGGCCACGAGACCGTCGAGAACCTGCCTCTCCCGCTCCGACAGGACCTCGAACCGGCCTTGGATCTCCGCGACCTGCAATCCTTGATTGCTGTTCTTTTCCTGGCGGGCGAGAGCGGAGCGGACCGCAGCGAGAAACACCTCGTCCCCGAACGGCTTCTCCAGGAAATCGATCGCGCCCTCCTTCATGGCCTGGACGGCCATCGGGACATCCGCGTGTCCGGTCATGACGATGACCGGAAGCGTGATGCTGCGCGCCTTCAGACGACGGATCAGTTCGATGCCGTCGATGCCGGGCATGCGCACATCCGTCACGATGCAGCCCGCCTCCATGCCCGGCACGCCGTCGAGAAAGGCGGAGGCGGATTCGTGCAGGCGGACCGGCAGTCCTTCGGAGGCGAGCAGAAACGCCAGCGATTTGCGCACAGCCACGTCATCGTCAACCACATGCACGGCAACGTCACTCTGCATGGGCCATCTCCTCCCGTCCGATTGTCCTCAATGTGAAGCGAAATGTGGTTCCTTCACCCCGCTTCGAATCCGCCCAGATTTTCCCGCCATGGGCTTCAACGATCGTGCGGCAGATCGACAGGCCGACGCCCATTCCGTGCTTCTTGGTGGTCACGAAGGGCTGGAAGAGCTGGGCTGCCACCTCCGGGGCAAGGCCGGGCCCGGTATCTTCCACGCTCAATTCCACGTGGCCATCGTTCAGACAGCGGGTCGCGACCTTGAGCTCCCGACGCTCCGTCTCCTGCATGGCCTCAATGGCATTCCGGATCAGGTTCAGCAGGACCTGCTGGATCTGAATGCGGTCGGCAAGCACGAAGGGGGCGTTGGGATCGAAGTGGAAGACGACCCGGACTCCCTGCTCCTTCGCACCCACGAGGGAGAGCGCGCTCGCCTCCTCGATGAGTTTGGGCAGATTCTCGATATGGCGCTCGCTCTCGCCGCGGGCGACGAACTCGCGTAAGTGCCGGATCACCTGCCCTGCCCTCAGGGCCTGCTCGCCCGCCTCATTGACCGCGTCCCGCAGCATGGGGACCGTGTCGCCCTCCATGCGCTCCAGAATTCTCCGGCATCCTTTGAGATAATTGGTGATGGCCGTCAGCGGCTGGTTGATCTCATGCGCGAGAGTCGAGGCCATCTCTCCCAGGGCCGTGAAACGCGACATGTGAACGAGCTCCGATTGAAGCTCCTGCAGGCGGGTTTCCGTCCTTTGACGCTCGGTCAGATCACGAATGAATCCGGTGAAGTAGCGGATGCCGCCGGAATGCATCTCGCCCACGGCCAGCTCCATGGGAAAGGTCGAGCCATCCTTGCGCTGACCGACGACCACACGCCCGACGCCGATGATCCGCCTCTCCCCCGTCGTGCGGTAACGCAGCATGTAATTGTCATGCTGCTCGCGGTACGGTGCCGGCATGAGGATCTTGACGTTCTCGCCGATCACTTCGTCCGGCTGGTAGCCGAAGAGACGCACGGCTGTCGCGCTGAAGGACTGAATCCGCGCTTCCTCATTGATGACCACCATGGCATCCGGAACGGTCTCCAGGATCGAACGCAGGTGAGCCTCTCGCGTTCTCAGCGCCTCCTCGGCCATGATCCATTCGGTGATGTCCCGCGTGATCATGGCGACACCGGCAGGGCCGCCGTTCTGGCTGTCGATCAGAGTCATCGTGACCTGGGCCATGAATGTCGAGCCGGCCTTGCGTACACGAAGGTCCTGCGCTTGCAGGTGAGTCTTCTCACGGGTGGCTTGAAGATCATGACGAAGGGCGTCCGACCCATGTTCCGGCGGATAGAGAATGAAAGCGGAGCGACCGATCACCTCGTCGGCGCTCCAGCCATGAATAAGCTCCGCGCCGCGGCTCCAACTCCTTACATTCCCTTCCGCATCGAGCAGAATGAATGCGGTATCGGTAACAGTGTCGATGAGACGCTCGGCATAGCCATCATGAACGACGGTCTGACCATTTGGGGAACCTGACTGCGACACGAAGACCTCTCTGTGACGGGCAGAGCATAACCATCGTGAGCCCCGATCCACCAGTGACTAAACACCACAATATACCACGCCGGAAGAGTGGGTTGTTCTCACCGTGCCAGCTCGGCGTTGTCGCGCACTTGAAACAGCTGTGAATCGAACTATATCGCGTCATATCCTCAGAAATCTCGTCACACATACAAGGCCGCGTATTCCGCCGGCGCTCCCGTGACAATTCTCTTGCAAAGTGTGTTGGAGGGTTTATAGGAGCGCCTCCCCTGGGGGCGTGTTCGTGTGAGCGGGCCTGTTTGGGGGTTTTCTGCACCGTGGCGGTTGATCCGGGATCCGGGCCTTGTCAGGCTTTGGAGACGGGGTTGCTGTCGGT
>NZ_JBFRGW010000017.1:0-84582 GCF_052115545.1 Microvirga sp. 2MCAF35 | reverse complement strand
AGAGCACCTAACAAAACCATCTCTGGACGAAGCGCCAAGTGATGAGGGCTGAGGCGAGCGTCAGAAAGGCCGTGTGGATGTCGGCCCTGCGCTCATAGCGGATAGCAAGGCGGCGAAACTGTCCATACCAAGCCAATGTGCGCTCCACGACCCAACGGTGACGACCCAGCTTCGCGCTGCTCTCGACACCCCGTCTGGCGATCCGCGGTTGAATGTGCCGTTGGCTCAGAGCTTGCCGACAGCGACGGTGATCATACGCCTTGTCCGCGTGCAGCTTGGTGGGACGCTTGCGCGGCGGCCCCCAACTCTGCCGGATGGGCGGGACGGCATCGACGAGCGGCTCCAGCATGCGACTGTCATGCACGTTGGCGCCGGTGAGGCTCAGCGCAAGCGGGATGCCGTTCGCATCCGTGAGGACGTGGCGCTTCGAGCCGGCTTTGCCACGGTCTGTCGGGTTCGGGCCGGTCGCCGCGCCCCCTTTTTGGCCGCAACGGCCGCACTGTCCAAAGCAGCCCGGCTGAAGTCGATGGCATTGCGGCGGCCGAGCCGGTCAAGCAGAACCTGCTGAAGCTTGTGCCAGACACCGGCCTGCTGCCAATCGCGCAAGCGCCGCCAGCACGTCATCCCCGAGCCGCAGCCCATCTCCTGGGGCAGCAACTCCCACGGCGTGCCGGAGCGTAACACGAACAAGATGCCAGTCAGGGCTGCCCTGTCACTCAGCCGCGGCCGTCCACCCTTAGGCTTGGGAGGCTCAGGGGGAAGGAGAGGTTCGATCACCGCCCACAGGGCGTCGGAAACAAGAGGTTTGGCCATGCCATACCAACGCTCTTAATCCAGTTTTGTTAGACGCTCTAAGTAAAGCATGGTTCCTAAGCTGGACGCTTGCTAATCCTAAGGCTTGATGGATTGTAACTTATAAGCTACATTCCATCATGATCGAGGTTCGCCAGACGGCCGAGTACGCCAAGTGGTTCGACAGCCTTCGGGACATCAAAGCCCGGGCAAAGATCAATGTTCGGATTCGCCGCCTGTCTCTGGGCAACCCCGGCGATGTAAAGCCCGTAGGCGAAGGCGTCAGTGAAATGCGGGTCGATTACGGCCCTGGCTATCGAATCTATTTCGTCCAACTTGGTCAGGTCGTGGTCCTGCTGCTCTGCGGCGGCGACAAGAGCAGCCAGAGCCGAGACATCGAAAAGGCGAAAGCCCTCGCGAATGCGTGGAAGGAGTGAGCCATGCCTCTCGAAACTAAACCCTGGGATCCAGCCGAGCATCTCGACAGCGAAGAAGCCATGGCAGCCTATCTCGACGCTGCCCTTGAGGATGGCGATCCTGCCCTGATTTCCGCAGCCCTTGGCGACATAGCAAGGGCAAAGGGGATGAGCCAACTCGCGAGGGACACGGGCCTGTCTCGCGAGAGCCTTTATCGATCTCTCAGCGCAGAAGGAAACCCGGAGCTTGCGACCGTCGTCAAGGTAATGAAGTCGCTCGGCCTTCGGCTGGCTGCCATTCCGACGTGAGACAGCTATTTTTGTAGAGCTCCGCGCCTTTCACGATCGAGATCACCGGCACTGATCCCCTGATCAAGTCCGGGGAGGTGACGACGTACGATGCGAAGGCACGGATATGTCCCTCCCGGCCGGAGTATCCGGGAGGGGAAGGGCATCCGAACGCAGCACGTGGGGTGGATCCCCTTCCCTCACTTCGCGCCGGGGACAACACGGGAACGGTCATCCCGACAACTGTCGCCTTAATGTCCACCCCCACCGCCTGCGGGAGCGGCGCGCGGCTTCTTGATGAAGGGTAGAGCGAGGATCAGGCCGAGGAACAGCACCGTCAGCAGAAGGAATACGTCCGAGAAGGACATGACCATCGCCTCGCGACGAACCATGTTGGACAGGTTCTTGATCGCCGCCGCTTCCGCGTCGATGCCGAACGACTGGAACTTCATGGTCATGGAGTTCAGCGTCTCGACGGCCGTCGAACGTCCCCAGTTCACGCTCTCGTGCAGCCGCTGGAGATGCAGATCCAGACGGTTGTTGAGAATTGTGTTGATGAGCGCCAGCCCCACGGCACCACCCAGATTGCGGGTGAGGTTGTAGAGACCCGACGCGTTCTTGATGCGCTCCGGCGGCAGGGTGCCGAGCGCGATGTTGTTGATCGGCACCATGCAGATCATGAGGCCGACGCCCCGGAAGATCTGAGGCACGAAGAGCTCCCAGAAATCCCAATCCTTGGTCAGTCCGCTCATCATCCATGTGCCGAAGGCGAAGGCCGCGAAGCCGATGCCCATCATGATGCGCGGGTCCATCTTGCGTGACAGAATGCCCGCAATCGGCGCCATGAAGAACATGGTCGCGCCCGACACGAACATCGTCTCGCCGATCTGCAGGGACGAATAGCCCCGTACGCGCCCAAGATAGACCGGATAGAGATAGGTCAGGCCATAGAGGCCGATGCCCATGACGAAGCTGAAGGACGAGCCCGCCAGGAAGTTGCGGTCGGCAAAGGCGCGCAGATCGACGATGGGTTGCTTGGCCGTGAAGGCGCGGTAGAAGAACCCGATGGCCCCGATGGCGCCGACGATGGCGAGGAACAGCACCACCTCATCCTGGAACCACTCGTTGTTCGGCCCCTCCTCCAGCACATATTCGAGGCTGCCGAGGAAAGCCGCCATGAAGCCGAGACCCGCCCAGTCGAACGACTTGAACAGGTCCAAATTCGGCTCGTCGAAATCGACCAGGAGATAGGTGGAGACCGTCACGAAGATGCCGGGCACGATGTTCACGAGGAACAGCCAGTGCCAGGAGAACAGGTCCGTGAGGTAGCCGCCGAGCGTCGGGCCGATGGTCGGTGCGAGTGTGGCCACGAGGCCGATGATCGGCGAAATCACCGGCCGCTTCTCCGGTGGGAAGACCGTGAAGGCCGATGCGAACACGGTCGGGATCATGCCGCCGCCGATAAAGCCCTGCAACGCGCGATAGACGATCATCTGATCGATGTTGGAGGCTGTCGCGCACAGGAAGCTCATGAACGTGAAGCCGCCTGCGGAAATGACGAACATCCAGCGGGTGGAAAGCACGCGCGAGAGCGTTCCCGAGAGCGGGATCATGATCACTTCGGCGATCAGATAGCTCGTCTGGACCCAGGAGATTTCGTCGGACGAGGCAGACAGGCCCGCCTGAATCTCGGCAAGCGAGGCCGACACGATCTGGATGTCCAGGATCGCCATGAACATGCCGAAGACCATGCAGAAGAATGCAAAGGTCCTGCGCGGGCTCACCTGCGCAGGATTTGCAACCGGCATGGCTTGAGGCTTGGGTGAAATGGCAGCCGATGCGGCCATGATGGTTTACTCTTTGATGCTGGCCGTCTTTTCAGGCGCGGCCGAGGTGCGCGTGTCGACGTCGACCACCACCGACAGGCCGGGACGCAGCAGACCCTGCTGGGCGACCTCGGGGCTGACGGTGACGCGGACGGGCACGCGCTGAACGATCTTGGTGAAGTTTCCGGTGGCGTTTTCCGGCGGCAGCAGGCTGAACACCGCGCCCGAGGCGGGCGACACGCTCTCGACCTTGCCGACGATGTCGGAATCGGGGAACGCGTCGACCTTCACATGCACCGTCTGGCCGGGCTTCAGGGAGGAGAGCTGCGTCTCCTTGAAGTTGGCGTCCACATGGACGCTGGTCAGGGGCACGAGAGCCGCCAGACGCGCGCCGGGCTGCACATAGGTGCCGACCTCGACGGCCTTGTTGCCGATGACACCGTCGACCGGCGCACGGATCTCCGTGAAGGACAGGTCGCGCTCGGCCTTGTCGACCGAGGTCTGGTACTCGGCGGCGAGACGCTCGCCTTCGGTCCGCTGGGCCGCGAGAACCTCGACATTCGCCTGGGCGGCGGCCACCGCGGCCTGGGCGCTCTTCACGTCGGCATTGGCGCGGTCGCGTGCCGCCTTGGCATTTTCGAGCGCCGCGCGGCTGGTGAAGTCCGACCGGGCGAGCTGCTGCTGGCGGGCGTAATCGCCCTCGGCCCGCTCGGCCTCGGCCTGCGCGCTGACCACCTGCGCCTCGGCCTGCGTCACGGAGGCGCGACCGGCCTCGATCTGGCGGCCGATGCGGTCGATGGCGCTCTGCTGGGTCGCAAGCTTGTCCTTGGCCGATTGCAGGGCGAGGCGGTAATCGCCGTCGTCGATCTTGGCGATCAGGTCGCCCGCCTTGACGCTCTGGTTGTTCGTGACCGCAACCGACGCGACGTAGCCGGAGATCTTGGCCGACAGGAGTGTGATGTCCGCCTGGACATAGGCGTCGTCGGTCGAGACCATGAAGCGGCCGTCCGTCCACCAATGGTAGCCCTCATAGCCGCCGAATCCCAGGGCGGCCGCCAGGACGGCCAGGATCACGGGCTTCTTGCCGAAACCCTTCTTCTTGGCCTTGGGCGGCTCCGCCACGGGGGCAGCCGTCTCCGGCTGGGGAGCCTGAACGGGCTGCCCTTCCCTCGCGGTCTCCGGACGCTCCTTGGCGCCCTGCTCAAACTCTTCCCGATAAGCCATGTGAACCTCTGCAAGCCAACTTAAAGCCCTTGTGTCGAAAAGGTTCGGGCTTATCGTTGCAGTCTTGATCTCGATCGATAGCCCGCCATATATGAGTTGACCGAACCGTTCGGTCAATAGGCGAAACACAAAAGGAACCGATAAGAGCTATGAACGCCGTGCATGACCTCATCCGGGAGCAGGAGATGTCCCCGGTTGCCGACGAGAGCCCAGAGAATGCAAAACGCCGCCAGATCCTGGACGGCGCCCGTAAGGTTTTTCTCGCGCAGGGCTTCGATGGCGCAAGCATGGGTGAGATCGCCAAGGTGGCCGGCGTCTCCAAGGGCACGCTTTATGTGTATTTCGACAGCAAGGAGAGCCTCTTTACGGCCCTGACGACGGAAGAGAAGCGTGGCTTGGCCGAGGTTCTGTTCAAGATGGATCCCAACGATCCCGATGTCCGGGGGGTTCTGAGGGCGCTGGGGCTCAGCTACCTGCGCCGCATGGGGAAGCCCGAGCACATCTCCTCGATCCGGATGGTCATGGGCGCGGCGGAGAAGTTCCCCCATCTGGGTCAGGCGTTCTATGAGGCCGGTCCCTGCCAGGGTCTTGCCCGCCTCGGTGCCTACTTCGACAGCCAAGTCGAAGCGGGACGGCTTTCCATGGAGGATTCCGGCGTCGCCGCGCAGCATTTCCTCGACCTGTGCGTGTCCGGCATGCTGCGCCGCCTGCTCTTCTCCGTGGGCGGGCCGCCGACGGAAGACGAGATCCAGCGGAACGTCGAGAACGCACTCCGGGTGTTCTTCGCAGCCTACGGACCGCAGGACCGGCCTAGTGATCCGTCTGCATCGCCTCGGCTACGCGCGCTTTGAGCACGTCGGGCTGCCGCAGGATCAGGGCGCCGCGCGTGCGCTCGATCAGCCCTTCCTGGGTCAGCATGGTGAATTCCCGCGTGATCTGCTCGCGGCGGCAGCCGATCCGCGCCGCGACGATGTGGTGGAAGGGCGGCGGCGTGATGACACGCACCCCCGACCGGTCCTGACGGGGCGTCGACAGGCGCAGCAGCTCCGAATAGAGCCGGTGCCGGAGATCTAGAACGGTCTGCTCCATGAAGCGGGCGTTCAGCTCGCGGATGCGGGACGCCATGAGGCAGAAGAGCCGCTCGGCCACGGGCTGGTGCGCGAAGAGGAGCTCCTTGAAGACGGAAGCCGGCATCACGCAGGCCTCGCCGCGGGTCAGCGCCGTGACGTTGGCCGAGCGCGGAACCCCGTCGAGCGCCGCAAGCTCCCCGAACAGGTCGCCCGGCCTCATCTCGTGGAGAATGACCTCCTTGCCGGAGGCCGTGCGCATGAGAACGCGGACCTCGCCCGAGAGGAGGAAGTAGACGTCCGTCGACGGCTCGTCGAAGTCGACCAGGACCTCCTCCGGATCGAAGCGGCGCCAGTTGGCCCGCGCCTCGATCGGCCCGAGGTCGATGTCGAGCTCCTTGAACAGCTTGATTCCGGCAAGCCGCGCCATCGGTCTACTCCCCCTGAATACCAGACTTGGCTATAGCACAGATTTCCCATGGCCAGTACGGCCTTGTGCCCTTCCCTCTTTCAGCCTTCGTCGATGTTGTCACTGGCAATTCAGGCTAGGTGCCCCGGACCAAAGACCTTGCCAGCGCCGATATCCCACGCCAAAAGACCGCATGCTTCACGTCAACGACCTGACCTACCGTATCGGCGACCGGCTGATCCTCGACCGCGCCTCCTTCAACCTGCCCACCGGCGCGAAGGTGGGGCTGGTCGGACGCAACGGCGCGGGCAAGACAACCCTGTTCAAGATCATCCAGGGCGAACTCGCCACCGAGAGCGGCAGCGTCACCCTGCCCCGCGGCATGAAGATCGGCGCCGTGGCCCAGGAGGCGCCGGGCGGCCCCGAATCCCTGATCGACGTGGTGCTCGCGGCCGACAAGGAACGCAGCGCCCTGATCGCAGAGGCGGAGCATGCGGACGGCATCCGCCGGGCCGAGATCGAGACGCGGCTCACCGATATCGGGGCCCATTCCGCCCCCGCGAGGGCGGCCGCGATCCTGCACGGCCTCGGCTTCGACGCGGAGGCTCAACAACGGCCCTGCGCGGATTTCTCGGGCGGCTGGCGCATGCGCGTGGCGCTTGCCGCCGTGCTCTTCACCGAACCGGACCTGCTGCTCCTCGACGAGCCGACCAACTATCTCGATCTCGAAGGCACGCTCTGGCTCTACGATTATCTCGGGCGCTACCCGCACACGGTGCTGGTCATCAGCCACGACCGGGAACTGCTCGATGCCTGTGTCAACCACATCCTCCATCTCGACCGGGGCAAGCTCACGATCTATCGCGGGGGCTATACCTCCTTCGCCAAGCAATATGCGGACAAGCGCGAGCTGACCGCCAAGATGGCGGCCAAGCAGGAGGCGGAGCGCAAGCATCTCCAGGCCTTCGTGGACCGCTTCAAGGCCAAGGCCTCGAAGGCCCGGCAGGCGCAGTCCCGCGTCAAGCGGCTCGCCAAGCTGGAGCCCATCGCGACCATCGTGGAAGACGATGTGCTGCCCTTCAACCTGCCGGGTCCGGAGCGCCCCGCCGCGCCGCCGCTGATCACCGTCGAGGGTGGCGCCGTAGGGTATGGGGAGCGGATCGTCCTCGACCGCCTGAACCTCACCATCGCGCCCGACGACCGGATTGCGCTCCTGGGCTCGAACGGCAACGGCAAGTCAACCTTCTGCAAGCTCATCGGCGGCAGGCTCGCGCCCATGAAGGGGGAGATGCGCACGCCCACGCGCATGGACGTCGCCTATTTCGCCCAGCACCAGCTCGACGAGCTGAACCCCAAGGCAACGGCCTATGACCACGTGGCCGAGCGCATGCCCGACACACCCATCGCCAGGATCCGCGCCCGCACGGCGCAGATCGGCTTTCCGGGCGCGAAGGCGGACACGCCGGTCTCCGCCCTTTCGGGTGGCGAGAAGGCGCGCCTGCTGATGGGATTGGCGGCCTTCGACGGCCCTCACCTGCTCATCCTCGACGAGCCGACGAACCATCTCGACATCGACAGCCGCACGGCCCTGATGGAGGCGATCAACGATTATACGGGCGCCGTCATCCTGGTGAGCCACGACCGCTTCCTGATCGAAGCCTGCGCCGACCGGCTCTGGATCGTCGGCAACGGCGGCGTGAAGCCCTTCGACGGCGACATGGACGATTACCGCCAGCTGGTGCTGTCCGGCGATCTCGATCCGCAGAAGCGCTCCGACAAACCGCAGGCGCCGACCGCCTCCAAGACGGACGAGCGCCGCGCCGCCGCCGAGCGCCGGGCAGCGCTCGCCCCCCTGCGCAAGAAGCTGGAGGCGCTTGAGGGCAGGATGGCGAAGCTCACCGACGTGATCAGCAAGGTCGATGCCGCCCTCGCCGACGGTACGGCCTTCCTCAAGGATGCGGCCAAAGCCGCCGACCTGTCGAAGATGCGAGCGGATGCCGCTACCACCTTGAGCACCCTGGAAGAGGAGTGGCTCATGCTCAGCAGCGAGATCGAGGAAGCGGGGGTCTAGGGTATTTTCGGTGACGTCGATCCGGGTGCGCCGTCAAAGAATGCGAAGGCACATCAGAGGTTTTTCCGCCGACGCCTCCTCCCGAATACAACACCTCCCCGTCATGGCCGGCCTTGTGCCGGCCATCTCGATAAGGAAAAGCGCTGCGCTTCGTGCAGTCGAGATCACCGGCACGAGGCCGGTGATGATGTTGGGAGTGTCACTCCAGGAGAGACGCGTAGCGGAAGGGAAGGAAAGCCATCGCTCGGCGCTTGATCGTGGATCCCCTTCCCTCGCTTTTGGGCTCGCCGGGGATGACACTCACCACGTCATGGCCGGCCTTGTGCCGGCCATCCCGATCCGGAAGAGCGCGGCGCTTCAGGTCATCGGGATCACCGAGACAAGCCCGGTGTTGACATGAGACCAGAGCTCTCACCTCAATGCCGTCGGACCGGCCTGCGGCAGGAGGCCCTTGGTGCCCGTGGGCTGCCAAGTCGAAACGCCTAAAAGAACCGTGCGTGACGAGCAGTTCGGCTCTCACCAACATCCTTAGACATCGAGCCGGGCTGCCATCGCGCCACCCTCGATTGCCTTCAAACTCCGGGCTCTCGCAGCCCGGAGACGAAGGCCCATGCCTTCCCTTTTCATCTCCCGTCCGATTGCCGAAAGATCATTCCATGACACGCTTTCATCCCCTCCTGTCCGAGCTGCCCGATTGCGACGATACCCTGCTCCGCCTCGCCGACGTGCTGCAGATGCCGGTCACCTGCCGCAGGAGCCGGTGCCGGCGCCGGGGCGCGTGCCAGGGCGGCTACGGGCCGCCCTGCTATCTGGAGGACCGCCGGGCCTTCGTGGTGGGCGTGGGCGGGCAGATGCAGGAATACCGGGAGTTCTGGCACGACCGCTACCGGGCGATCCAGGCGCAGGAGCGGCGGCGGTGACGCTCTTCTTCGGCTGCAACGGCGGGATCGGGGTGGCGGGACAGGAGCCGCAGGATCACGGTCCGCGCAAGGCGCATCGCTTTTATGATACATTATAATATATTTAACGATCTGGGCTGTAGCTTGGCGTTCTCACCATGGAGAACGAGACATGCTTCGTGCGGTATTGGCGACAGCCGTGATTGCCACCGGTGCGTTCCTTGGATCGCCTGCGGACGTGCAGGCGCAAGGATTGGTGCCCTGCTCGCGGGAGGGTGGATTCTGCCGCGTCCCCTACCCCACGCGCGTCATTTACGGCGTTCCGGGGCGGAGCGCGGAGATCTTCGTCGGAAGGGGCGGCACAGCCTGCTCCAACAGCATCTTCGGCGATCCGGCTCCGGGCACGCCCAAGCGCTGCGCCTATGTCGCCCGCCGATACGACAGGGACGAGCGGTGGCGCGGCGAAGGCCATCGCGGGCCACCGCGCGGTTATGATCGCGATTTCAGGGAATACGACGAGGGCTACGATCGCCCCGTCCGCCGATACGTCTACTGACGGACGGCATGGGACAGCGGTCCCTCGACCGCAAACCGGACGCGCCAATGCAGTGCCCGGTTCCTACTCCCTCGTATCTACTCCCCCGGAGGCCCCGGGTTACCTACTCGGGGCCCACGCAGAATCGCAGCAGGAACGTATTCTCGAACTTGCCTTATGGGGAGGCTGACAGATGAGAATCCACATTTCCGCCTGTACCGACAGGGTGTTCGCCGAAGGCCTCCTGCCGCTGGCCCATCTGACGGAGAGTTCGGCGCTCGCCGTCAACGACAACGGGCTTCGCTCGCAGGGAAGACCGAAGATCCGCCTGCATTTGAGGCGCGCGCCTTGCCTCGCACAACATGCAGCTAGGTAAGTATTGAGTGCGGCACAGCACATACGTCCGACCATCCGTGAGGTAGCGTTCGGCTGCCTTTGATGGAGGCTGCGATGAACCAGCTCATGTCCTATTGCACGGTGCGGCTCTTCTCACGGGCGCTCGTGCCGCTCGCCCCGTTCCGGGCCAGGGAGGTCGAACCCGGCAACGACAACGACCCTCCGGTCTCGTTTCCGTCCGTGTGGCGGTGAAGCGATCCTCCAGGCGTGATCCAGCGCTCCCCTCGTCCATGATGGCTGTTGCTTAACTCCTTTGGACATTTGAATCCTCCTGCCCCCGGCTGCGACATTCCTCTGCCGTCGGACACGCTGAATCGGTCCGGATGGAGAGGACATTGACCGTCGATCATGATCTTGAAGAGATCGTCGATCTGTTTGCCATCGGCAGGCCGATGCGCAATGCCGGTCTCATGCCGGTGAAGGTCGCGACCCTTCCTCTCAGGAAAGCCGTTGCAGTGGTGATCGAGGACTGGTCCGACGACAAGTTCAGGCAATTGAGCGCCGTGATTCAAAGGCAGGCGGGCCCCGCCATCCGCAGTCTCGACGATATCAGGCATCTCTACGATTGCGCATGTGCCGACACCGGATGCCACAGAAGGCCTGCAAGGCCGGCCGACCCCTGAAATCTCGGCATGCACACAGGTGTGTTCGCATCTGCCCGTGCGAGAGACCTGGTGAATTATGGGAGCTATGACCGAATAAGGCTCGACTCTTTCCTGCGTTTGAGATTGTCTTCCCGCAAAAATCGGAGGAAACGAAGAACCTGCCATGGATGAGGACCAAGACGACTTTCCCGGACCGGCTATCAGCAATCCGGCCAACGACAAATGGGCGCGAACCTTCCGGTGGATCGGGCTGTTATGCGGCATCGCAATGCTCGGATGGACCGCTGTCCTCATCGGTTGATCGGCGCGCGAAATGCGGTCCTCGCCTCTACGGCAGACATCCGAGCGAGCGCGCCAGACGCCCGATCAAAGGGTCGTAGGCCTGTCTGCCGGCAATCGGATACGTCACGCGGATCTCATGGGTGGCGCCGCAGCCTTCGGTGGCCTTTACATAAATGATATCGGCGCCTCTGGTGCCGGAGGCGACGAACCATTCCTTACCTTGCGCCTTGTAAGCGATGGCCACGCCATCCTTCTGTAGACTGTCTAGCAACCACTTCCGATATGCGGCGAAATTCACCGTGACCGTCGTGGCACCATGGCTTCCGAAGACGCGAAGCTCCGCCCCATCGGCGGATTTGAACGTGCGCCCGTCGCCATTCGCCGGCGCGGGCTCTACCATCGTGAAAATCCCCGGCACGTCGACGGACGTCCCGAAGCGCGCGTTGCGATAGCGGCTCCAGGAAGTATCGCTACGCGTCAGGTCCTGGGCCAGGCTCTTGGCAGGCAAAAAGACCAGGCCGGCAGCAGCGAAAATGCGACCGGCAGATCTGGCCATGCTCCGCCCCTACGGCTTCACCACCCGATCGAGCTTGTTGTTGACGAAGAAATAGAGCTCGCGCCCGCCGGGCTCGGAATAGAGCACCTGCACCTCGCGCTGTCCCTTGCCGCTCTCGCCGACGAGCACATCGGTCGCGGGCTTGCCCTTCAGGCGCACGAGATCGCATTCCGTGATGCCGGGCTCGATGGCGGTAGCCGTTCCCCAGGCCCTGACGGTGCACTGGCCGTCCGGCCCGAGCACGGGCCCGCTGATCGCGGGGCCCAAGGACGCCGAGGGCGCAGGAGCCGGTGCCACGACCGGAGCCGAAACAGGCGGCGCACTGGTTGTGCTGGTGCAGCCCGCCAGAACCAACGCCGCGAACGCGACTCCCGAGAGAACCTTTACACGCATCACCATCAATCCCCGTTATCCGCCGCCCTTGCCTGCAGGGCCTGTTCGAAGAGCCGCTGCACGTCGCCCCTGAAGGCCCGCCGCGACGCCTCCCGCGAATAAAACATGTGGCCGCCGTCGTAAACACTCAAAGCCACACGCCTCTGGGGCCCGAGATCGGGGAGCTGGTTCAGGAGGAGCTGGGAAGCATAGTAGGGCGTCACCAGATCGGTGAAGCCGTGGGTGACGAGCACGCGCAGCTTCCCGTCGAGGGCAAGAGCCTGACGCAACTCGTCGAGGTTTTCCGGCCCGTTGCGGCCGCTGCCCCAGCGCCACGCGCCGGTGACAGATCCGTTCAGCAGGTTGTAGCGCCCCTCGGCCTTGTAGTTCAGCGTGTCGGTCAGATGATGGATGATCGCGCTCGTCAGCGGCGCCGTCATCGCGCCGAGCACCGGATCCTCGAAGCGCGAAGACTGGGACGTCGGATTGGGATCGGCAGCGGCCGCATTGGTGTCGTAGGCGCTGACGATCTCGGCGGCTCCGCGCCGGAGTTCTCTTTGAACGGTGCGCATGTCGATGCGCCCCGCGAGGCGGCGCGTCAGTTCGTGATCGAGCCCGCTGAACTCCGCCACGCGGCGGCTGATCCGGTCCACGGCCTCCTTGTCCTGCAGGCCGCGCATGAGATCGACGAGATACTCTCCCGACGCATAGTTTTCCGCGTCCTTCAATGCATCTCGCGACACCGGCCCTACATGGGAGAGCTTCGTTGCGGCCAGGGACGGTAGGAGTGCGGCGTTGGTCCAGGGAGCGCCTGCGGTTCCCTGCTCGAGCCAGTCGAAATCGAAGACCGGCGAGACGAGAACGAGTCCGCTGAAACCGATGCCCTGGTCGCTCTGCAGCTTCTGGGCCAGGAGCGGGCCACGGAAACCGCCATAACTCTCGCCGACGAAGAATTTCGGCGAGGTGAGCCGGTTCTTCTCCTTGAGCCAGCGCATGACGAATGCCGCGAGGCCGTCGATATCGCCCTGCACGGAATAGAACCGATCCCGCACCTGATCGCCCCCGACCACGCGGCTGTAGCCCGTGCCGGGCGGGTCGATGAACACGAGATCCGTGAAATCGAGCCAGGTTTCGGCGTTGGGCACGAGCGCCGTCGGAGCCGAGGGGCTGATCGTCGGCCCGTCGAGCGGCAGCAGCCAGGGCCCGATGGCAAGAAGATGCAGATAGGCCGATGAGGCGCCAGGCCCCCCGTTCACGGCAAATGTCACCGGCCGCGTCCCCGCATCGGCATCGTCCCGCGTATAAGACACGAAGCCGATCTCGGCCTGGGGGGCGCCCTGCTGGTCCGTCAGGGTGAGGTTGCCCGCCGTGGCGGTGAAGGACAGGGTCCGGCCCGGAAGCTGCAGGCTGTGGCGGGTCACCGATTCCGGCGGCAGAGCCTGCGTGCTCCTCGCCTGGGCCTGGGGCCGGCGTGCCTCCTGCTGCTGGCCCTGCGCCTGCTGCTCCCGACTGCCCGCCTGCTCCTGCGCACCCACCGCGAGGGGAAGGGCAAGGGACAGGACAAGGGCTGCATAGACAGGAAGACGCGTCGCTCGGGTCATCGGAAGATCCTTTTGGCCTTCCTGAAACTGGAGAGCATCCCTTCTGTTGCAAGCTCCGGGGCAATGACGAGTTTGTGTTCAGGCACTCGCAAATGCGATCCTATCGATGACCTGAAGCCTGTGTGTTCTGCTCATGTTGAAAGAAAGCTCTGACATCGTTGCGCAGGCCTCTTCGCGAAGCTTCTCGCGTATAGAATAAGTGGTTGCCGCCATAAAGCTTGAAGTCCAACCGGTCTGTCTCCTTTATCTCCATCTGCGCCGCAAGCATCTTTGTTGCAAAGTATGGCGTTGTCAGATCGCTTGTACCATGGGCAATCAGAACTCTCATCTCTCTGTCGTGGTTAAGCGCTTGCTCAAGACTTGAAAGCGACTCGACACCATAACGACTGTTGTTCCATATCCAGGTTTTGTTTAATTCCGGATCTATGACCTTGTATTTTTCGGCCGTCTGGAATTTCAGCATATTCTTGAAATATAAGTCCATCTCTCCAGAAATAATCCTAGTCAGATACTCAAGATCATAATCCTCTGAATACTCAACGGTTCTCCGCTCGTCATAGACATTGTAGGACCCCAAATTCGGAGCAGGAAGTCGCGCCAGCGTTCGTATAAAAGCTGGCACGTCGACGCGGCCCTTCGAAATCTTTGTCAAACTCGGCTGAATCCCTGTCAGCTTTTCGACTTCGTGAGCGATACGATCAATCGCCAGCGTATCTTCTACCCCTCGCAACAAATCTGAGATGTATTCGCCTGAAGCATAAGTTTCGGCTTTCTGCAAAAGCTCAGGCGTAAAGGACGAGTTTCGCTCTGCCCATATTGCAGCGACACTCGGAAGGATCGATGCGCTGATCCATGGATGTCGGATTGCGCGACCGAAAGGCAAAAGGTCGAAATCAAGAGCTGGAGAAACGAGAACTAGGCCACTGAATCCTTTCGGCCTTTCTTTCTGAATTTTGCGCGCCAAGAGCGGCGCGCGAAAGCCACCGTAACTTGCCCCTACGAAATATATTGGTGATTGCTGACGCTCTGTTTCTACCATCCATCTATGGATGAAGCTTGCAAGACCGTCGATATCGCCGCCAACCGAATGAAAATGTTGCCGCATCCTCTCGCCGCCGGTTACACGACTGTAGCCTGTGCCGGGCGGGTCGATGAAGACGAGGTCCGTAAAATCGAGCCAAGTTTCAGCATTTGGCTGTAGCGTCGAAAGACTGTTTGAGGTGCGTGCCCCTCCCAAGGAGGTCCGCCAAGGACCGATTGCCAAAAGGTTCAGATAGGCAGCGGATGCGCCAGGTCCGCCATTCACAATAAAGGCAACGGGACGCGTGGCTGGATCAGAGCCGTCTTTAGTATAGGCAACATAAGCGATCTCAGCGCGCGGGAACCCTCTCGATTCCGTAAAAACGAGATTCTCTGCCGTCGCGGTAAACTTTATTTTCCGCTCAGGAAGATCAAGTACATGGTGTGTTGTGTAGCTTTGAGAAAACGGCGTCCGATTAACAATCAAATTTTGATTTTGAGCTTGCACGCTTCCAGTCTGCGCAATCACAACAAGCACAGCAACGATAAAGAGGCGTAGAACGGCGATCACGACTGCCTTCCTGGTGCAAGAAACATCTCATGAAACATAACTTCATTTCAAAAAGATATTCAAGCTCGTCACTCGCCTTTTGCGAAAGCTCGAATGCCCTTACGCCTTGCGCTGCCAGCGTCCATGCTCGTCCTGCTGCCAGTAGGTCGCCGCGTGGCTTCCTTCCTTCACCGCGCGCCATTGGTCGCGGGCGACGGCGAGGGCCTGGATGTCGTTGCCGTCGAACAGGATCGCCAGCCGCTCGTAAGCCGTGATGTCGCTCGGCAGATCCGCGCCTTCCACGAGGAAACGGATCGAGGCACCGTTGGGATTTTCGCCCGACAGGGTGATGAGGACCGGCTGGTCCGCCGCATGGGCCTCGCGGTCCGTTCCATGCGGCAGAAAGCTTTCATCGGTGAAGGTCCAGAGGTGATCGTCGAGCGCGGACATGCGTTCCTCGCTCACCACCTGCACCACCGCGCGCCAGCCCCGCTCCAGAGTCTTCTGCAGGAGCGTGGGCAGCACGGCCTCGAGCGGCTGATGCTGGAGATGGTAGAAAAGGACCTCGGTCATGCCCGTGTCGTCATCCTCAAGCCTCGTAATGATCGCGAACGAGCCGGTCGAGAAGGCGCACGCCCCAGCCGGAGCTCCAGCCCTTGTTGATCTCGGTCGCCGGCGAGCCCATGGCCGTGCCCGCGATGTCGAGATGGGCCCAGGGCACGTCGTTGACGAAGCGCTGGAGCAGGGCCGCTGCGGTGCTCGATCCGCCGAAACGGCCGGCGGAGTTCTTCATGTCGGCGAACTTGGATTCGATCATCTTGTCGAATTCCGGTCCCAGGGGCATGCGCCAGACCCGTTCGCCCGTCGCCTTGCCGGCCGCCGTCAGGCGCTCGGCCAGTTCGTCGTTGTTCGAGAAGAGGCCCGCATATTCCTGCGCCAAAGCGACCAGGATCGCGCCGGTCAGGGTCGCGAGATCGACCATGAACTTCGGCTTGAAGCGGTCCTGCACATACCAGAGCACGTCCGCCAACACGAGACGGCCCTCGGCGTCCGTGTTGATGATCTCGATGGTCTGGCCCGACATGGTTGTGACGATGTCGCCGGGGCGCTGGGCGTTGCCGTCCGGCATGTTCTCGACGAGGCCGATGGCGCCCACCACGTTGGCCTTCGCCTTGCGGCTCGCGAGCGCATGCATGAGGCCGACCACGCAGGCCGCGCCCGCCATGTCGCCCTTCATGTCCTCCATGCCGGCGCCCGGCTTGATCGAGATCCCCCCTGAGTCGAACACCACACCCTTGCCGATGAAGGCGATGGGCTTGTCGTCGGCCTTAGCCCCGTTCCAGCGCATGATGGCGACCCGGCCGCCGCGCACGGAGCCCTGGGCAACGCCGAGAAGCGCATTCATGCCGAGCGCCTGCATGGCCTTGTCGTCGAGAATTTCGACTTCGACCCCCAGCTTGCTCAACGCCTGGGCTCGGGCGGCGAACTCCTGGGGACCGAGCACATTCGGCGGCTCGTTGACGAGGTCGCGGGCGATGGCAACGCCCTGCTCGATGCCCTCCCGGGCCTTGTAGACCTTCTTGACTGCAGCAGGATCCGCCACGCTGAAGACGAGGCGGCCGCCCTTCTTGGCGTCGCTGTCATCCTTCTTGGTCTTGTAGCGGTCGAAGCTGTAGCGGCGCAGCTGGGCGCCCAGCGCGATATCGGCAACAATATCCGGTGCCACCTCGATCCCGGGCAGGTCCAGCACCGCCGTCGCGAGCGTCCCGTTCGCTTTTCCGGCAATCAGGCCGCCCAGCTGGACGAAATCGACGCCGGCCCGGTCCTTCTCACCGCCGAGGCCGATCACGATCAGCCGGTCGACGCTCAGGCCCGTGGGAACGACGATGGACATGGCGGATTTCGCCTTGCCCTTGAAAGACTCGGCAGCCGCAGCCTTCGCGATGAGATCGATGGCGTGCGGACCCAGCTGCGTGGCAACGGCGCCGGAGGGCTTGAGATCATCCCCGACGAAGACGATGAGATCGCCGGTCTCGACATTGCCGTGGGCCTGAAAATCGATCTTGAAGCTGTCGGCCATGAAATCCTCGTTGTTCTGATGCACATCACCGGTCTTCGGGCCGGCTGCGACGCTGACGATGGGGACATATATCATATGGCGGGTTAAGGCACGGGGAAGCTGCCGTGAAATCGGCGCAATCCCGGGCTGTTGAAAACGGCCATCTTGCCTGAGATGGTGCGACACGATACCCAGGGCTCCGCCGCCCGGGGGCGAAGGGCCTTATGACACTTCTCGAACGCTATATTCTGAAGAACACCTTCAACGCCTTTCTCGCATGCCTCGTCGCCCTGACGGGCGTGATCTGGATCACGCAGGCGCTGCGCGAACTCGACCTGCTGACCGGCAAGGGCCAGACCGTGGTGATCTTCCTGACGGTAACGGGCCTGTCCCTGCCCGCCCTGATCAATGTGATCGCTCCCGTGGCCCTGTTCCTTGCGACGATCTACACCTTGAACAAGCTGAACGGCGATTCCGAGCTGATCGTCATGAGCGCAGGCGGCATGCCGCCGCAGCGCCTCCTGCGGCCCTTCCTGGCCCTGGCTACCTTCGTGTGCGCCGTCGTGGCCATCATCTCGGTCTATCTCATGCCTGCGAGCTTCCAGGAGCTGCGCCAGCTGTTCACGAAGATCAGGGCCGATTTCGTGGGCACCATGGCCAAGGAAGGACAGTTCATCACCCTGGAGAGCGGCTTCACGTTCCATTACCGGGAGCGCTCGGGAGATGCCCTCCTGGGGATCTTCATGGAAGATCTTCGGGATAAGGACAAAGCCATCGTCTACCTCGCCGAGCGCGGTCAAACCGTCGAACAGGGCGGCAACGCCTACCTCGTGCTTCAGAAGGGCAGCGTCCAGCGCAAGGAGCCCAACAGCCGCGATTCGTCGATCGTCGCCTTCGAGCGCTATGCGGTCGACCTTTCCGCCTTCAGCAAGGAGGGTGGAGATGTCATCTACAAGCCGCGCGAACGAAGCACGACCCAGCTCCTCTTCCCCGACAAGAGCGAGTTCATCTACCAGGAGCAGCGCGGGCGCTTCCGAGCCGAGCTGCACGACCGCCTGTCGTCCTGGCTCTACCCGCTCGCCATGATGGTCATCGCCTTCGCGGCCCTGGGTGAAGCGAGAACGACCCGCCAGGGGCGCGGTCTTGCCATCGCCGGTGCGGTGGTCGCCATCGTGCTGCTGAGAATTCTCGGCTTCGCCGCATCGAGCGCCGTCGCGCGGACGGCGACGGCGGTGTTCGCCGTCTACGGCGTCCCTCTGGCAGGCATTCTCATCAGCCTGCTGTTCATCTTCAAAGGACCGGCCATGCGATCCGCCCAGGCGAAGCTCCATACGGCTATCCGTAATCTGCTTCCGTCGCGCTCCCCCGCAGCTCAGAAGGCCTGACCATGCTGATCGGCCGCACCCTGGGATTCTACTTCTCGCGACAGTTCGTCAAGACTATTTTCCTTGTTTTCGCAACTGTCTTCGCTCTCGTCTATACTCTCGACTTCGTCGAACTCATGCGCCGGGCGGGCGATGCGCCGGCCGCGACGCCTGCGGTGATCGCGCAGCTCGCCCTGTTCCGGACACCGGCCATCGCCGAGCAGGTCATGCCTTTCGCGGTGCTGTTCGGCAGCATGGCCACCCTCCTCCAGCTCAGCCGCAAGCTCGAGCTGGTGGTGGCGCGCGCGGCCGGTATCTCCGCATGGCAGTTCCTGCAGCCCGGACTTCTGATCGCCCTCTTGATCGGCATCCTGTCCGTGACCGTCTACAACCCGGTTTCGGCCATTCTCAAGCAGCGGGCCTCCAACCTGGAGACGCAGACCTTCGCCCGAGTAACCCAAACCCGGGAGAAGCCGATCTGGATCCGCCAGAGGAGCCAGGACGGACAAGCCATCCTTCGTGGCGACGGTTCGGCCATCGACAGCCCGACCCTTTATGGGGTCACGGTCTATGCCTTCGACCCGGCGGGCGCCTTCACCCACCGGGTCGAGGCCAAGGAAGCGACCCTGCACGAGGGCTTCTGGGAGCTGAAGGATGCCCGCATCCTCTCGGCCACCGAGGAGCCGCAATCCCATGAGCGATATCTGATCGCATCGAACCTCCAGCCCTCGCAGGTTCGACAGAGCTTCATCGAGCCCGATGCGGTTCCGTTCTGGGACCTCAAGGATACCATCAACCGCATGGCACAGGCGGATATCAACGTTACCGCCTATGAGCTCCATTACGACCTGCTTCTGGCCCGCCCCCTGCTGTTCATCGCCATGGTCTTCGTGGCCGCATCCGTATCGTTAAGATTCTTTCGATTTGGCGGTGTAGCGATGATGGTTCTGGGTGGCGTCACAGCCGGCTTCATGCTTTATGTCGCCACGGAGCTTATGGCGGAGCTTGGTGCCGCCGGAATCATCAGTTCCCTTGTTGCAGCTTGGTTCCCAGCTGTAGTAGGCAGTCTGTTAGGAACCCTGGCGTTATTGCATCAAGAGGACGGCTGACCGGCCTCAATAAAAAGGTTTGTTAAGGAGTGGGGATGCGGCAGCGGCTTAAGACAACGATCGCAATGTCTGCGATCGCAGCGGCTCTTTTAGCTGCTAGGTCTGTGCCTGCGCTTGCCCAGGCCACCCTGAACGAGGCCATTGCCGGGCGTGCCAAGTCCGGCTCTGATCAGGACCGTCTTCTCGTTGACGCTAAGGAAATCGTTTACGACAACGACAAGAACACGATCGCCGCCTCCGGCGACGTCCAGATGAACTACCAGGGCCGGACGCTCCAGGCCGACCGCGTCACCTACGACCGGAACACCGGCCGCGTCTTCGCGGAAGGCAATGCCCGCCTGACTGATGCCGGCGGCACCGTAGCCACCGGCGACCGATTCGAGCTGACGGACGACTTCAAAAACGGCTTCATCGATTCCCTGAGGGTGGTTCAGACCAGCGTCGAGCAGGGCCGTCCCCTCACGACTCGCTTCTCGGCCCCGCGGGCGGAGCGCGCCGAGGGCGAGACGACGGTTTTCGAGCGCGGCACCTATACCGCCTGCGAACCCTGCAAGGACAACCCGGAACGGCCGCCCCTTTGGCAGGTCAAGGCCGCCAAGATCATTCACAACAACAGCGAACGGACGATCTATTACGAGGATGCGACCCTTGAGCTCTTCGGGATCCCGGTCGCCTATATGCCCTATTTCTGGACTCCCGATCCGACGGTCAAGCGCAAGACGGGGTTCCTGTCGCCGCGCTATGTCTACTCCTCTTCCCTCGGCTACGGCGTCTCGGTCCCGTTTTTCTGGGCGATCGCACAGAATTACGACCTGACGTTCAACCCGACTTTCCTCACCCGTCAGGGCCTGCTCGCCCAGGCCGAATGGCGCCACCGGCTCGAGACCGGCGTCTACACCGTCCGGGCCGCCGGCATCGATCAGCAGGAGCCCGACGCCTTCCTCCAGCCTCCTAATGGAGCCGGGAACCGCGACTTCCGCGGCTCGTTGGAGACGACCGGCCTTTTCTACATCAACCAGAACTGGCGCTGGGGCTGGGATATCGCCCTGCTCTCCGACAAGTGGTTCCTGTCGAACTACAAGATCCGCAGCGAGAGCCTCAGTTCGTACTATATCAAGGAATCGATCTCGACCCTGTATCTCCAGGGACAGGGAGACCGTTCCTACTTCGACATGCGAGGCTATTACTTCCAGACCCTGTCGAGTTCCGATTGGCAGAAGCAGCAGCCCGTCGTCGCCCCCGTTCTGGACTACAACAAGCGCTTCACGCCTTCGACCATCGGCGGCGAGTTCGCCCTTGACGTGAACGTGACGCACCTCTCGCGCGAGGCTGCGCAGTACGACCCGCTCTCGATTGCCAATACGACCTATTTCGGCGTCGCCCAGACCTGCATCGTCTTCAATCCTGCCGCATGCCTCGTCCGGGGCATCAGCGGCTCGACGTCCCGAGCATCCGTCACAGCCTCCTGGCGCCGTGAGTTCGTCGATCCGATCGGCCAGGTCTGGACGCCGTTCGCCTATGTTCGAGCCGACAATTTCTGGATTTCCCCGGATTTCGCCGGGTACCAGAACCCGCAGCTCGCCAACTACCTCGACCCGGGTGACGATTATCTCTTCCGGGCCATGCCGGCCGTCGGCGTCGAGTATCGCTATCCCTTCATCGCCAGCCTGGGAACCTCGGGCAAGCAGGTCCTCGAGCCGATCGCCCAGGTGATCGCCCGCCCGAGCGAGACAAGGATCGGCAGCCTCCCCAACGAGGATGCCCAGAGCCTCGTGTTCGACGACACGTCCCTGTTCGATTGGGACAAGTTCTCCGGCTACGACCGGATCGAGGGCGGCGTTCGCGCCAATCTCGGCATTCAGTACACCGTGACGGGCGCAGACGATTTCTACGCCAATGTGCTCTTCGGCCAGTCCTATCAGATTGCCGGGCTCAACTCGTTCCGGGAACCCGATCTCGCCAATGTCGGTTTGGACTCCGGACTCGACTCCCGTGCCTCGGATTATGTCGGGCGCTTCCAGATCTCCCCGAATGCGAACTTCGCTTTCGTGACCCGCGCCCGTTTCGACCAGGAGGACTTCAACGTCAACCGGATCGAAGCCGGCTTCAGGGCGAACTTCAATCCGTACCTCCCGGTATCGACCTCATTGACCTATGCCCGCTATGAGGCCCAGCCCGCCATCGGGTTCCCGATGCGCCGCGAAGGCCTGCTCGGATCGGCCCGGTGGGACATTACGCCGAACTGGTACGTGACGGGCTCGGTTCTCCTCGATCTCGACCGCTACCTTCTGGCTCGGAACAGTTACTACGCCAATCTCGACATCGATCCCAACAACGTCGCCTATGTCAGCGGCATGTCGCTCGGGCTCGGCTATATGGACGAGTGCACCACCTTCTCGGTCAGCTACAGCATGACTCCGCGCGAAGTGGTCCGGAACTCCGGTGAGAAGAACGAGAACCACACGATCGCCTTCACTCTCGAGTTCCGTTCCCTCGGAGAAGTGGGCTATACTCAGAACCTCAGCGGCCTTTCCTCGGACGAAGGTGTATCCGCCCAGTGATTGGGCTCGAACAGCGCTCTCCCCTCCTGCTGACCCAGGGTGATCCGGCAGGGATCGGCCCGGAACTCTGCCTGAGGGCTTGGCTGGAACGAGAGACGGCGCTCCTTCCAGCTTTCGGAATCGTAGGCGACCCTGGGCATCTCAGAAATGTCGCCCAGAGCTATGGCTGGGACATACCCATCATTTCCGTCGAACCATCCCAGATCCAGGCGACCTTCCCTCATGCCCTTCCCGTCGTACCGCTGAGCGCCCAAGTCGCCGCCGAGCCGGGCAAGGCTGACGCGGCCAACGCCCCCTCAGTCATCGAATCCATCGAGACGGCGGTCCGGCTCGTCCGAGCCGGCTCGGCGGCTGCGATCGTGACGAATCCCATCGCCAAGCACGTTCTCTATGAGGCCGGTTTCCGGCATCCGGGCCATACGGAGTTTCTTGGGGCTCTTGCTGCAGAAGGTGGTCCGGAGACCTACCATCCGGTCATGATGCTGTGGAGCGAGCAGCTTGCCGTCGTGCCGGTCACGGTGCACATCCCCCTGGCGGATGTACCCTCCGCCCTGACCACGGACCTGATCGTCCTCACGGGACGGATCGTAGCCCGGGAGCTGCGGCAGCGGTTCGGCATCGAGAACCCGAGGCTCGCCCTCGCAGGGCTGAACCCCCATGCGGGCGAAAGCGGTGCAATGGGGACGGAGGACGAGGATGTCATTGTCCCGGCCGTCGACATCCTTCGGGCCGATGGCATCGAGGTGGCCGGTCCCCTGCCGGCGGACACCATGTTCCACACCCGCGCGCGCAGCCGATACGACGCAGCCCTTGCCATGTATCACGATCAGGCGCTGATCCCGATCAAGACCATCGCCTTCGACGAAGCGGTCAACGTGACGCTGGGGCTCCCATTCGTGCGGACCTCACCCGATCATGGCACGGCTTTCGACATTGCAGGCAAGGGGATCGCCCGGCCCGACAGCCTCATGGCGGCCCTGAAGCTCGCTGCCCGCCTGGGGAGCCCATGAGCCAAATCGACGATCTTCCCCCCTTGCGCGAGGTCGTGCGCACCCATGGGCTCATGGCCAAGAAGTCGCTCGGCCAGAACTTCCTGTTCGACCTCAATCTCACCAGCCGCATCGCCCGTTCGGCAGGTCCGCTGGAGGACGCCACGGTCATCGAAGTCGGCCCTGGTCCCGGCGGCCTCACCCGCGCCATCCTGGCAGCGGGCGCGAAAAAGCTCATCGCCATCGAGCGCGACAGCCGCTGCCTGCCTGCCCTTGCCGAGATCGCCGATCATTATCCGGGACGGCTCGATGTGATCGAAGCCGACGCGCTCGCATTCGACCCGCGCCCACTTGTTGGCGATAGCCTCGTGCGGATCATCGCCAACCTGCCCTATAATGTCGGCACGGCCCTCCTGACCGGCTGGCTCACAGGCGAGGCCTGGCCGCCTTGGTGGGCCTCGCTCACTCTCATGTTCCAGCGCGAGGTTGCCGAGCGCATCGTGGCGGACGAAGGCAATCCGAAGAACTATGGCAGGCTCGGAGTTCTTTGCGGCTGGCGGACGGAAGCGCGCATCCTCTTCGACGTGCCGCCCTCCGCTTTCGTGCCGCCGCCGAAGATCACATCGAGCATCGTGCACCTGACCCCACGGGCCAACCCGCTGCCCTGCCGCATCGGTGCCCTGGAGGCCGTAACCCGCGCGGCCTTCGGGCAGCGTCGCAAGATGCTGCGCCAGAGCCTGAAGTCCCTTGCGCCGGACCCAGCCGCAATCATCGAAGCGGCGGGGCTGGAGGAGACGATCCGCGCCGAGAATATCCCGATCGAGGGCTACGTGGCCTTGGCGAATGCCTATGATGCGATAAGGCATCAGCAGGGCTGAGACTTTCGCCCACTGCTCGCCCTCTCGCCATCCTCGCCTATATGCAGCCGCTGTACCGGCGCGGAAGGCTCCTTTTCATGAGACCTTAACCGCGCCCTTCCATGATTGGATCATCGTGAGCGGCCGGGTTGGCCGTGAGAGGAGAAGGCGGGAATGTCGCAGCCGCGCAAGACGATCGGGCTTCTGTTCGGGGGACGCTCTGCGGAGCATGAGGTCTCGAAGCTGTCGGCGGCCAATGTCCTGCGGGCCCTCGATCCCGACCGCTACGACATCGTCCCCATCGGAATCAGCCGGGACGGGCGCTGGCTTCTCTGCGACAGCGGCAATGGGGGCGGAAGGGGCGCGCAATCCCTGGAAATCCCTGAAGGCGCCCCGCAGGTGGCTCTCCTCCCCGGCGGGGCGGGCGAGATGATCGTGCTGAACGGCGCCGGGCCCTCGCGCTCCCTGAACCTCGATGCGGTCGTGCCCGTGCTCCATGGCCCCAACGGCGAGGATGGAACGGTTCAGGGCTTTCTCGAACTGGCCAATGTTCCCTATGTGGGCTCCGGCGTCATGGGCTCCGCCGCCGGCATGGACAAGGACATCGCCAAGCGCCTGCTGCGCGACAGCGGCCTCCCGGTCGTGCCGTTCCTGACGCTGACCCCGCGCACCCGCGTCGATTACGAGGCCGCCGTGGACACGCTCAAAACGGCCGATCTTTTCGTCAAACCTGCCAATATGGGCTCGTCCGTCGGTGTATCCCGGGCTTCGTCGGCGCAGGAATTCGACAGGGCCTGCGAACGCGCGTTCCGATACGACGGCAAGGTGCTCGTGGAGCGCAGCGTCACGGGCGCCCGGGAGATCGAGTGTTCGGTGCTGGAAGATGCCTCGGGCGAGGTCCGCGCCTCCCCCCTGGGCGAGATCGTGCCGGCCGACAGCCACGGGTTCTACAGCTACGACGCCAAGTATATCGACGCGGACGGTGCCCTCCTGCGCATCCCGGCGGAGCTCTCATCCGCTCAGGCTCGCCGCCTCCAGGAGCTTGCCGTCGCAACCTTCAAGACTCTCGCCTGCGAGGGACTGGCTCGCGTCGACTTCTTCCTGGACCCCAGGAACGACGGCGGCCTCTACGTCAATGAGGTCAATACCCTGCCGGGCTTCACGGCGATCAGCATGTATCCGAAGCTCTGGGAGGCCGGCGGCCTGCCTCAGAGCGAGCTGATGGAGGTGCTGCTCGGACACGCCATCGCCCGCCACGAGCGCCGGAACGCGCTCGCGCTGGTGTGAGCGGGATCAGTCGATCTTTTCGGCCAGCAATCCTTCGACGAAATCCGAGAGACCGACGAGCCGCTCGCGCTTGAGGCGCTCGGCTGCCTGAATGGCCTTCAGGCTCTCGAAAGACTTGCCGAGGTCTTCGTTGACGATCACGTAATCGTATTCGACCCAGCGCTCCATCTCGACGCGTGCATTGGCGAGGCGCTTGGCGATGACGTCGGCCGCATCCTCCGCACGGCGTTCGAGCCGAGCCTTCAGCTCCTTGAAGCTCGGCGGCAGGACGAAGACGGTCACCACATCGTCCGGCAGCTTCTGCCGAACCTGGCGCGTGCCCTGGTAGTCGATGTCGAAGACCATGTCCTGGCCGGAAGCCAGCGTCTTCTCCACGGGCTTGCGCGGCGTGCCGTAGAAATTGCCATGCACCTCCGCCCATTCCAGAAGTTCGTCGCGATCACGCATCGCCAGGAACTCTTCCACGTCGATGAAGTGATAGTGCCTTCCCTCGATCTCGGAGGGACGCTTGGGACGCGTCGTCACGGAAACGGACAGGACGCCGGCCCGCTCTTCCACGAGGCTGCGGGTGAGCGTGGTCTTACCGGCGCCGGACGGCGAGGACAGGATGAGAATGAGGCCGCGACGGCCGACCGGAGACTTCGAACCTTGGCTCACCACATCACTCCACATTCTGAACCTGTTCGCGGAATTGCTCGATCACGGCCTTCAATTCAAGCCCGATCCGCGAGAGGGACACGTCATTGGCCTTTGCGCAGAGGGTATTCGCCTCGCGGCCGAATTCCTGCGCCAGGAAGTCGAGCCTCCGGCCGACCGATCCGCCCTCCTGCACCAAACCTCGCGCGGCATCCACATGGGCACGCAAACGGTCGAGCTCCTCGCGGATGTCGGCCCGTGCGGCAATGAGCACGGCCTCCTGATGAAGGCGCGCCGGATCGAGACTGGCCTTACCGTCGAGCAGCTCGGCAATCTGCGCCTCCAGGCGGGCACGAATGGCATCAGGCCGACGGGCCGGCGCCGCTTCGGCTTCGTCGACCAGCCGGGAGATGATGTCGAGCTGCTGTCCGAGGACGACAGCGAGCGCCTGCCCTTCCTTCCGCCGCGCAGCCTTGAGAGACTCGATCAGCGTGCCGATTGCCGCTTTCAGAGCCGTTGCAAGTCCCTCGTCCTGTGACGGATCGGCGACATCGTCATCCAGCTCGACCACGCCGCGCACGGACAGGAGACCATCGAGAGAGGCAGGTTTCACGTTGTCCGGGAGCGACAGGCCGCCGATGGCCGCGAGCAGCGATTGCAATACATCCTGGTTCACACGCAGCTTGGCCGCGGAAGATGCCTTGCTGAGCGCCAGGTTGAGCTGGCCCTGGCCTCTGGTGAGCGCCTTGAGGATCTGCCCTCGCGCTTCCTCGCCAATGGCATCGAGGCCCGAAGGTGTCCGGACGCGCACCTCGAGGCCGCGTCCGTTCACCGTCTTGAGCTCCCAGGCCCATTGATAGGAACCGGTGACGCCGGCCTCACGGGCGAAGCCGGTCATGCTCTCGATGGACATAGGCTAACCTCAAAAGGAATGAAAAATCGGCGCGACCATAATGCGCGCCGATCTAAGTGTCGACGAAGGATCTTGAATCGGCCTGCGCGCTTCACGGTTGCCGGAGGGCCGGAACGTTCTTCGGGCTGTTCAGGTCGAAGCTCTTGTTCTTGAGCGGATCCTTTTCGGTTCCCTCGCTGGCATCGAAGCCACGTCCGGGACGTCCCCCGGAGGAGGGCTGCGCATTCGCGGAGCCGCGCAGGGCAGGCGCCGCACCAGGAGGCAGATTCGTCTGCTCGCCGTCGGGCACCACACGGTCGACATCGTCGGCCTCAGGCGCCGGACGACTCTTCTCGATCTGCCGCCAGCGCGTCACGTTGCGCTGGTGCTGCTCGTACGATTCGGCGAAGGCATGACCGCCCGATCCGTCCGCCACGAAATAGAGATCCTTGGTACGCGACGGATTGGCCACGGCTTCGAGCGCGGCGCGGCCCGGATTGGCGATGGGGCCCGGCGGCAGGCCTTCGACCACATAGGTGTTGTAGGGTGTTGCAGCCTCGATCTCGCTGCGCAGGATGCCGCGCCCCAGCGTACCTTTGCCGCCGACCAATCCGTAGACGATGGTTGGATCGGACTGGAGCTTCATCCGCTTCTGCAGGCGATTGATGAAGACGCCCGCCACACGGGTGCGCTCATCCGCCCGGCCCGTCTCCTTCTCGACGATCGAGGCCAGGATCACGAGTTCCTGCGGCGACTTGATCGGCAGTTCGGTGGAGCGGCGCTGCCAGATCTGCTCGATGGCCTGGCGCTGGGCCGCCTGCATGGTGCCGATGATCTGCTGACGGGTCGTGCCGCGCTCGAACTTGTAAGTATCGGGCAGGAGCGTTCCCTCACGCGGCGTCTCGGTTACATCTCCGGTGAGAATTTCATGCTCGTAGAGCCGGGCAACGATCTGCTCGCTGGTCAGCCCTTCGGGAATCGTCACCGCATGCAGAATCGCCTTACCCTGGATCAGGGTGTCGATGGCATCTTCGATGCTGGTACCGGCCTTGAACTGGAACTCGCCGGCCTTCAGCTGGCCGCGCTGCCGGTTGATATGGGCGTACATCTGAAACAGCAGCGGCTGGTTGATGACACCCTCTTCCTTGAGGATGTTGGCGATCTCGCCTGTACCGGTGTTCCGAGGAATGACCACTACCTTGTCGCTCTGCAAGGGGCCCTGGGCCGTCACCTCGTGCTGCAGCATGGAGAAGCCGAAGATCCCGGCAATCGCCAAGGCGACCAATAGGGTTAAAAGACCGCTCAGGAGCGACAGCATTCCTCTGCGACGGCGGCGGAGCTTCGGTGGCGGAGGAGGCGCCATCGAGGGCTTGATGGCTTCATTGGGGGACCGGGGGGCGAGACGGGGCTGCGCCGATCCGTGATCGGATTCGTCTGCAGGAGGGAGAAGGATCTTTTTCTTTCGTCCGAACATCACGCCGCTTTTCTGGTATCGGCCGGCGGTCCTGCCGGTCCGCCGACACCCTAACAGGGATTATGGCGAAAAGCCGTAACGTGCCGTCGCCGGCCTCAGGATACGCGACGAAGAATGAGCGAAGCGTTAGTCCCGCCGAATCCGAAGGAGTTCGAGAGAGCCACGTTGACCTCCTTGCGCTTGGCCTGCTTGGGCACGAGATCGATGGCGGTCTCCACCGACGGATTGTCGAGGTTGATGGTTGGCGGGATGATGCCGTCGCGCATGGCCAGAATCGAGAAGATCGCCTCGACGGCGCCTGCGGCACCTAAGAGGTGGCCGATCGCCGACTTCGTGGAGGACATGGAGAGCTTGCCAGCCGCATTGCCCATGATGCGCTCGACGGCCTTGAGTTCCAGTTCATCGCCGAGCGGCGTCGAGGTTCCGTGGGCGTTGACGTAGTCGATCTCGGAAACATCGATGCAGGCGCGCTTGAGGGCGGCGGCCATGCAGCGATAGGCCCCGTCGCCATCTTCGGACGGCGAGGTGATGTGGTAGGCGTCGCCCGACAGGCCATAGCCGATGACCTCGGCATAGATCTTGGCGCCACGGGCCTTGGCGTGCTCGTACTCTTCCAGGACGACGACGCCGGCGCCCTCGCCCATGACGAAGCCGTCACGGTCCTTGTCGTACGGACGCGAGGCGCGGGTCGGATCGTCGTTGAAGTTGGTCGACAAGGCACGGCAGGCGGCAAAGCCCGCGATGGAGAGCCGGTTGATCGGCGATTCTGTTCCACCGGCGACCATCACCTCCGCATCGCCAAGGGCAATGAGCCGGGCCGCATCACCGATGGCGTGAGAGCCCGTGGAGCAGGCCGTCACGACCGCATGGTTCGGACCCTTCAGACCATGTTCGATGGACACGTAGCCCCCGGCCAGATTGATGAGCCGGCCCGGGATGAAGAAGGGAGAAATGCGACGGGGACCGCGCTCGATCAGGGTGGCCGAAGCCTCGTAGATGCCGCCGATGCCGCCGATGCCGGAGCCGATCAGCACACCTGTGGCGCATTGATCCTCGTAAGTCTTGGGCTCCCAGCCGGAATCCCGCAGCGCCATGGTGGAGGCGGCCATCGCGTAGACGATGAAGGGATCGACCTTGCGCTGCTCCTTCGGCTCCATCCATTCATCGGCATTGAAGGTGCCGTTGGAACCATCGCCGCGCGGGATCTGGCAGGCGATCTGGCAGGCGAGATCATCGATCTGGAAGCCCGTAATCTTGCCGGCACCGCTCTGCCCCTCGACGAGGCGGGACCATGTGGCGTCGACGCCGCTTCCCAGCGGAGTGACCATGCCAAGACCTGTGACAACTACCCGGCGCATGAATTCCTGCCCTATCGATCATAAAATTCGGGCGTCGGATGAGTCACCCGACGCCCTTTACCAGCCTTTTTAGGCTGCGTTCTTCTCGAGGAAGCGGATGGCGTCGCCGACCGTCACAATGGTCTCAGCCGCGTCGTCCGGGATCTCGACGTTGAACTCTTCCTCGAACGCCATCACCAGCTCGACCGTATCCAGGCTGTCGGCGCCCAGGTCGTCGATGAAGTTGGCATTGTCGGTCACCTTGTCGGCTTCGACGCCGAGGTGCTCGACAACAATCTTCTTCACGCGATCAGCGACGTCACTCATCGTTTTTTCCTCAGTGGCTGCCGCCTCAGGAATTGGGCGGATTAAGAAATCAAATTAGATCAGCTGTTCAGCTGACAACGCTGAAACGGCTACCCTGCGCCGTGCAAAGCCGCATTTTTAAGCGCCGGTCAACCCCTTTGACCTGATCGGGACCATGCTTAACACAAGCTTATCCTGTCTGGCGAGGGGTGAACGGCACCTGCAAACAGATTCCGGAAAAGGCGATAAGTTCCTTTAGAACATAGCCATTCCGCCATTTACGTGCAGGGTTTGGCCCGTCACGTAGGCGGCCTCGGCGGAGGCGAGATAAACCACCGACGAGGCGATCTCATCGCCCTGGCCGAGCCTTCCCATAGGGATGGTTCCGAGGATTCCCTCCCGCTGCTTTTCGTTCAGCACGTCGGTCATGGGAGACTCGATGAAGCCGGGAGCAACAAGGTTTACGGTGATGTTGCGGCTCGCCACCTCGGCGGCGAGCGCCTTGGTCATGCCGATCAGGCCCGCCTTCGAGGCGGCATAGTTGCCCTGCCCCGGATTGCCGGTCGACCCCACGACCGAGCCGATATTGACGATGCGGCCGTAGCGGCGGCGCATCATGCCCTTCACAGCAGCCCGCGACAGACGGAAGGAGGCGGTCAGGTTGACGGCGATGACCGTATCCCACTCCTCATCCTTCATGCGCATGAAGAGGTTGTCCTTGGTCACGCCGGCGTTGTTGACCAGGATGTCGAGCCCGTCCATGGCGGCCTCGGCCGCCGGAACGAGAGCCTCGACCGAATCCTTGTCAGCCAGATTCGCCTCGACGACGTGGACCCGCTCGCCCAGGGACGAAGCCAACTCGTCGAGGGCGGAGCGCCGGGTGCCTGACAGGGTCACGGTTGCGCCCTGGGCGTGAAGGGCACGCGCGATGGCGCCGCCGATGCCGCCCGTAGCACCGGTGACGAGAGCCTTGCGGCCGGTGAGATCGAACATGCGAGGCTCCTTATGCATTCAGGGAGGCTTTGAAGGCGGCGACATCCTCGGGGGTCCCGACGGCCGTCGCTGCGGCCCCGGCGGCGATGCGCTTCACGAGTCCGGTCAGGACCTTGCCCGACCCGACCTCATAAAATGAATCGACCCCTTGAGCGGCCATAGCGGCCACGCTTTCCCGCCAGCGCACGGTGCCCGTGACCTGACGGACGAGCGCATCCCGAATCGCCGCCGGGTCGGTGATGGGGGCGGCTTCCACGTTCGCCACGACCGGAACCACGGGAGCATTCACGGTTACGCCTGCCAAGGCCTCGCGCATGGCGTCGGCAGCCGGTTGCATGAGCGCGCAATGGAAGGGAGCGGACACGGCCAGCATCACGGCACGCTTGGCGCCCTTGGTCTGGGCGATTGCAACGGCCCGTTCAACGGCAGACTTATGGCCGGAGACGACCACCTGGGCGCCACCATTGTCGTTGGCCGCGTCGCAGACCTCGCCCTGAGCCGCCTCGCGGGCGACCTCGAGGGCGGTGTCGTATTCCAGGCCGAGAAGCGCCGCCATGGCGCCCTGCCCCACCGGGACGGCGCCCTGCATGGCATTGCCGCGAATCCGCAGCAGGCGGGCCGTATCGGAGACCGAAAGGCTACCGGCGGCGGCGAGGGCCGAATATTCGCCCAGCGAGTGACCCGCCACGAAGGCGACATGCTTCTTCAGGTCGAGGCCGGCCTCTGCTTCGAGCACCCGGATCGCTGCCAGGCTCACGGCCATCAGGGCCGGCTGGGTGTTGGCCGTGAGGGTCAGCTCCTCGGCCGGGCCTTCCCACATGATGGTGGAGAGCTTCTGGGAGAGAGCCTCATCCGCCTCGTCGAAAACGGCCTTGGCCTGGGGAAAGGCATCGGCCAGGGCTTTGCCCATGCCGACGGCTTGGCTTCCCTGGCCGGGAAAAACGAATGCGCGCTTCATCGGGAGCGGACCCCTTCCTTGATAGAATCCGCGCGGGACTCGCACCGGGACGCTAAGGAGTCAAGGCGCACCCGAACTTAACCGTACAATGGCTCCGCTTGTAGCGGCAGGGACCTGGAACAGGCGTGTGCGGGCGCACCTCCGGTTAAGTCCCTGCCGGAGAACGCTTCCTCTTGTTTTCTGAACCCAACCGGTGTATCCGGTCCCTCTTCCGATATTCTCATGACTGAAGAAGGAGCCCCGCATGGCTCGCGTGACCGTCGAAGACTGCATCGACAAGGTCGACAACCGGTTTGAGCTCGTTCTGCTGGCAAGCCACCGGGCCCGCCTCATTTCGTCAGGCTCCCCGCTGACGATCGATCGTGACCGCGACAAGAATCCCGTCGTGGCCCTGCGCGAGATCGCCGACGAGACGATCGCTCCCGATGACCTGAAGGAGCAGCTGATCCACTCGATGCAGAAATACGTCGAGGTGGACGAGCCTGAGGCCGAGGCCGTCCCCATGCTCAGCAACACGGCTGCCGCGCCTTCGACCGGAGGCGACAACGATGCGGACGTCCAGTTCGACCGCATGAGCGAAGAAGATCTGCTTCGCGGCCTGGAGGGCCTCGTGCCCCCGAGCAGCAGCGCGGACGACGACGACCGCGAGTAAGCTTTCACGGCGATTTCAAAAGCCCGGCTCCGCGCCGGGCTTTTTTGTTGGGCCATTTAACCACGCCGGCGCATAGGCGGCCTGCGGCAAGGTATTCAGCTTGCGGTCAGAAGATGTTGTACAATATCTTCGATAGCTTCGTGATTTCAGCCAGATAACAGGACCGAAGGGGACAACGGCCGCATGATGCGCCAGTACGAACTTGTCGAGCGGGTCAAGCGTTACAACCCCTCGACCAACGAGGCGCTTCTCAACCGCGCTTACGTTTATGCCATGATGGCCCATGGCAACCAGAAGCGCGCATCCGGCGACCTGTTCTTCGGCCACCCCCTCGAAGTGGCGGCGATCCTCACCGATCTGAAGCTCGACGACGCCACCATCGCGGCGGCGGTTCTGCACGACACGGTCGAAGACACGCAGGCCACCCTTGAGGAGATCAACAAGACCTTCGGGCCGCAGATCGGCGCCCTCGTCGACGGCCTGACCAAGATCAAGCGGCTCGATCTCGTCTCGAAGCGGGCCGCCCAGGGCGAAAACTTCCGCAAGCTCCTCCTGGCCATCGCCGATGACGTGCGGGTGCTGCTCGTCAAGCTTGCCGACCGCCTGCATAACATGCGCACGCTCCAGTTCATGCCGGCGGAGAAGCGCAAGCGCATCGCGGAAGAGACCCTCGACATCTACGCACCCCTCGCCGGACGCATGGGTATCCAGGAGATGCGCGAGGAGCTGGAGGAACTGGCCTTCCAGAACCTCGACCCGGAGGCCTATGAGGCCATCAAGCGCCACCTGCACGAGTTGTCCGCCAGGAGCGAGAAGCTCGTCGAGGAGATCGAGCGCACGCTGACGACCAAATTGCGGGCACAAGGCATCGAGGCGGCAGTGACTGGCCGACAGAAGCGGCCTTATTCCATCTGGCGCAAGATGGAACGGAAATCCGTCTCCTTCGAGCAATTGTCCGATATCTTCGCCTTCCGGATCATCGTGAACAGCATCGACGAGTGCTATCGGGCGCTCGGCGTCGTCCATACCAGCTGGCCGATGGTGCCGGGGCGCTACAAGGATTACATCTCGACGCCCAAGCAGAACGACTACCGCTCGATCCACACCACGGTGATCGGTCCCGGCAGCCAGCGCGTCGAGCTGCAGATCCGCACCGAGGACATGGACGAGGTGGCGGAGTACGGCATCGCGGCCCATGCCCTCTACAAGGAAGGCGTCAACGACAATTCGCGCCTCGCCACGGAAAGCCGCGCCTATCAATGGCTGCGCCGGACCATCGACCTCCTCGCCGAGGGCGACAATCCGGAGGAGTTTCTCGAGCACACGAAGCTCGAACTCTTCCACGACCAGGTCTTCTGCTTCACGCCCAAGGGGCGCCTCATCGCCCTGCCGCGCGGCGCGACGCCCATCGACTTCGCCTATGCGGTGCATACCGATGTCGGCAACACCGCCGTCGGCTGCAAGATCAACGGCCGCATGTCCCCGCTCCTGACCGAGCTCCAGAACGGCGACGAGGTGGAAATCGTCCGCGCAGAGGGCCAGACACCTCCGGCAGCCTGGGAATCGCTCGTGGTCACCGGCAAGGCCCGCGCCTCGATCCGCCGCGCCACCCGGGCGGCCGTGCGCCGGCAATATACCGGCCTCGGCCATCAGATCCTTGAACGTGCCTTCGAGCGGGCCGGCCGCGCCTTCTCGGACGAGAAGCTGAAAGGCGCCCTGCCCCGCCTGGCCCGGGTCTCCGTCGAGGACGTACTGGCGGCCGTGGGCCGGGGAGAGATGTTCTCCGGCGACGTGGTGCGGGCCGTCTATCCTGATTACCTGGACGAGCGCCGCGGCGGCCCAGACGGCAAGGGCGGTGGACAACCCGACGGCGCAGGCAAGAAGGTCGCGGGCGAGCATCCGGGCGGCATCCCGATCCGCGGTCTCAACAGGGACATGCCGATCCGATTCGCCCCGGAAGGAGGCGCTGTGCCGGGAGACCGCATCGTGGGCATTCTCACTCCGGGCGAAGGGGTCACGATCTACCCGATCCAGTCGCCGTCTCTGGCAGCATTCGACAACGAGCCGGACCGCTGGATCGACGTTCGCTGGGACCTGGAATCAGGCTCCACGCAGCGCTTCCCGGCGCGCATCAAGCTGCAATCGATCAACGAGCCCGGTTCGCTCGCGCAGATCACCCAGGTGATCGCCGATCATGACGGCAACATCGACAATGTCTCCATGAAGCGGCGCACCCAGGACTTCACCGACGTGACCATCGACCTGACGGTGTGGGACCTGAAGCACCTCAACGCCATCATCGCGGAGCTGCGCGCCAAGCGTGTCGTGAGCCGCGTCGATCGGGTAACCGGTTAGACGCCATGAGTGGCAAGCCTCGCATCGCCGTGATCATGGACGAGAACACGAGTGTCGACGGCACGCGCTACGACATGACCAAGGCCTATTTCGTCGCGATCCAGCGCGCAGGAGGCCTCCCCTTCGGCATTCCCTACGTTCCCGAGATGATCGAACCTGTCATAGACGAGTTCGACGGTTTCCTGAGCGTCGGCGGCCGCTTCGCCTTTCCTGATTCCTGGTATGTGGACGGGCAGGTTTCCAATTCGCCGCCGTCGGAGCGATTGGAGATCGAGACCACGCTGATGCGCGGCTTCCTGGAACGAAACAAGCCGATCCTCGGCATATGCAACGGCATGCAGGTCCTCGCGGCCCTTCACGGCTGCCGCCTGTCCCCGAACGTGCGATCGCTGGGCCCCCATGTCATGGAGCACGACAAACGTGGGTTCCTTCATCCTGTGACGCTCAGGCAAGACACCCGTCTCTCAAGGATCATCGGGTTATCCGAGATCCTCGTGAACAGTTTCCATCGGGAGGCAGTGGTGGATATGTCGGATCAAGCTATAGCGAGCGCCCATGCAGCGGATGGGATCGTCGAGGCAATCGAAATACCGGCTCAGCGCTTTGCCATCGGCGTCCAATGGCACCAGGAACTGTTCACCTTCCAGGATCATCCCGGAAACAGGCTCTTTGAGGCTTTCGTGCAGGCAACGAGAAAGAGCTGAGGCGCCCCGCACGCTCTTTCCGTCACTGTGGCGTCTTCACGATATGCGTCGAGGCCCATATTGCCGCTTGTGTTCGGTTCTTCGCTTTCAGTTTCCGCAGGATCGCCTTGACGTGAACTTTAACGGTGGCCTCGGTAATATCGAGCATGCGGGCAATGACTTTGTTCGATGCACCCTCAATCAAACATTCAAGAACGGCTGTTTCTCGGGCTGACAACGCACGTAGGTTGCCCTGGGCGCTGAAGGCCGTCGGTTCATGAAGCTGAGCGAGGATGGTGGTTATGAACACCGTTTCGTCCAGCATGACCAGATCCAGAACCTTAACGAGTGCCTCATGTGAGGTTGATTTCATGAGGCACGCTGCGGCCCCTGCCTCGAATGCGGCCAACATCTGCTTGAGGTCGTATCGCTCGACGAGCATGACCACCCGGATGGATGGGTTCTGCTCTTTGAGGAATCGGACCTGTTCGCAGCTTCCCGCATGGTCGTTGACCGCATCGAGGATCAAAAGGATTGCGCCATCGTTCGCTTCCAGCTTGAACCGCACGTCATCCAGGCTCGCCGCAGACACATCAGGGTAGTAAGCCGTCTCGGCGAGAAGCCTTTTCAGTCCTTCGCGGAAGAGGCCATTCTGGTCGACGAGCACCGTCTCGGTCCGACAGGCATCTAGTTTCTCTCCGGTGGCTATGTCGCCCTTTTCGTCCATCTGGCGGATCTCGGCACTGCCTCGGACGACATCGCTACGGATCTCAGCATCCATGATGGCGATTTTCCTGACAGGCCAAGAATTGGCTTTGTCAGAAGGGCTCCTCCGAGCAGATGATGTATCCACAGATCTAGCGGCTGTGATTTTCATGTCAGACCCTCATAAGCCACATAAAATACTAAGACGTGCACATCTTCTATGATCTATATGCTGCGATTACACGTCAGAGACAATTTTATACGACTGCTTCTCGTCGAATCACTTGCTGATGACGATCAGCAATTCACTCTATACAGAACCGGTGTGTATCGGCTCTATGGTGTCCTATAGATGGAACGTCATAATGTTTTTCAAGTGTGATCCAACACATCACCCAAAATTGCCGCGGACGCTTTTTAATTTCGTTGCTCGAAAAATATACTTGCTAGAATGTCCTTGCCTCACACAGTTCCGCCTGCCAAACAGCCGCGAGCAGGAGATCCTTAGCCATGACTCAGAATGAAGTTCTCGACGAATTCCGCTCCGCAGGCGCGCTGCTGGAGGGACACTTCATTCTCTCGTCAGGTCTGCACAGTCCTGTCTTCCTGCAGAAGATGTTCGTGTTCCAGGATCCGGCACGCACCGAGAGGGTCTGCCGTGCGCTGGCGGAGAAGATCAAGGGAACCTTCGGGACTGTCGACTACGTGGTCTCTCCCGCTGTCGGCGGCATCGTTCCAGGCTACGAGACGGCTCGGCATCTGGGATGCAAGGCGATCTTCGTGGAGCGGGAGAATGGGGCTTTCGTCCTGCGGCGCGGTTTCACGATCCCCGAAGGGGCCCGGGTCGTCATGGTGGAAGACATCATTACGACTGGCCTCTCCTCCCGCGAATGCCTGACCGCCCTGCGGGAGCATCCCGGCACGATTCTCGGGGCCGCATGCCTCATCGACCGCTCCGGCGGCAATGCGGACCTGGGCGTCCCCCTGGTGTCCCTGGTGCAGCTGGACATTCCGGCCTACGCCCCGGATCAAATCCCTGCCGAATTGGCCGCTCTTCCGGCCATCAAGCCGGGCAGCCGCAGCCTCAAATCATAAAAGCTGTTTAATTGTCACACAAAGGCTTGACTGCCTTGGTTCTGCCAACTTGACTCTTGGAATTTGCACGCCATTAAGTATTTTACATTGTCGTTTTTTCGTCCGAAGGGTGATTAACAGCCTGAACGAAGGCGCGTCGTGATTTTATCGCGCAATTTTATTGCCAGCGTAAATAATGGATGCCGCTTGTATAGTAAAGGTTGTTATGCCGCTCCGGCAGACACAAATAGAGAATACTTATGTCAGGCCAGCAGCGGATTGCGCTCTTCATTGATGGCGCCAACCTATACGCTACCACTAAAACACTCGGATTCGATATCGATTACAAGCGCTTGCTGAAGGAGTTCCAGGGCCGAGGCGTCCTGGTTCGGGCGTTTTACTACACTGCGCTTGTGGAAGATCAGGAATATTCTTCCATTCGTCCGCTGATCGACTGGCTCGACTATAATGGCTACCGGGTGGTCACGAAGCCGACGAAGGAATTCGTGGATTCCGCCGGTCGTCGAAAAGTGAAGGGCAATATGGATATCGAGCTCGCCATCGACGCGCTCGAGCTGGCCCCTTACATCGACCACATGGTGCTGTTCTCCGGCGACGGCGACTTCCGGTCGCTGGTCGAGGCCATGCAGCGCCGCGGAGTCCGGGTTTCGGTCGTTTCCACCGTGACGACCCAGCCGCCGATGGTGGCCGACGAACTGCGCCGCCAAGCTGACGAGTTCCTCGATCTGTCGCAGCTCGCTTCCCGCATCGGGCGCGACCCCTCGGACCGCCAGCAACGCAGCGGGAGCGAAGGCGGCGAGCGCTCGCGCCCGCAGCAGCCCCGCAATGGCGCCCTGGAGAGCCGCTACGGCATCCGACAGGGCTCGGACGACGAATTCGACATCTGAGCTTCGGACTGTCGCGGAGATGCTGTCATGGCCGGGCTCGTCCCGGCCATTTTCTTTTCAAAGCGAACTTTCCTCGACGTCGCAGTCCATTCTGAGCGACCCGGCCGTGTTGCTGACCGTCGCCAGGCACAGATCCGTTCGGTCGGCGGGGATCGAGACGGCGAACCGGGTCACGTAAAGTCCGCCCTCGGCATCCGGAAGCTTGCGGGCTTCGAGGCGCACGATATTGGCCTCGTATTGCTTGAACACTTCCGAGAGACGCGCCACGAGGCCGAGCTGATCGGCGCCGCTGATGGCGATGCGATGAGTGATGGTGCCGGCAGGGCCTGGGCTCGGATCGAAAGCATAGGGAACGGCCCTAACATCGGCCCCCTCAAGCTCGGGTAGCTGCTTCAGTCCGGCCTCGATGTCAGCGGCCGTCAGATCCGCGGGAAGCTCGCACAGGGCAACGAACTCGGCGCCCGCGCCCAGAGCCGTAAAGGTCGTGTCCCTCAGGTTCACGCCCACGTCGAACAAGTGCTCGGCAATCGCCGCGACGAGTCCGACCCGATCGGGCCCAAGAACCGACACCAGAGCAACGGACGCCATTCTCCCCTCCCAATCAACAAAGGAGAAGGTAGCGCAGGCAGGCGTTCCGTCAGCCCTTATCCCGCATCAGGCGCGCCTTCTCCCGGTTCCAGGAGCGCTCTTTCTCGGTTTCACGCTTGTCATGCAGTTTCTTGCCTCGCCCAAGGCCGAGTTCCACCTTGGCCCGCCCACGGTCGTTGAAGTAGATCTTGAGCGGGATCACGGTGAAGCCCTCGCGCTGCGTGGCGCCGATCAGCTTGTCGATCTGGCGCTTGTGCAGCAGCAGGCGGCGCGGGCGTTTCGTTTCGTGGTTGAAGCGGTTCGCCTGAAGGTATTCCGGGATATAGGCGTTGAAGAGGAAGAACTCCTCTCCCGACGGTCCGGCATAGGCCTCGCCGATGGTCGCCTTCCCCTGACGCAGGGATTTCACTTCCGTGCCGGTGAGAGCGATCCCCGCCTCGTAGGTGTCGAGGATCTCGTAATTGAACCGCGCCTTCCTGTTGTCGGCAACGACGCGGTTGGCACTCTTTGGATCTTTTGACATGAGCTCTTCAGGTGTTGATCAGCCCCGCGTGGACCATGGCCGAGCGGACAGCCTGCTTGGCATTCTCGGAGGCGGGCACCAGCGGCAGGCGCACCTTGTCCTCCATGAGGCCGAGCAGGGACGCGGCGTACTTCACGGGAGTCGGATTCGTTTCGATGAACAGGTTGGTGTGCAGAGGCATGAGGCGATCCTGCACTTTCAGGGCTGAAGCATAGTCGCCCTTCAGGCAGGCACTCTGCATCTCGGCGCAGAGGCGGGGCGCGACGTTCGACGTGACCGAAATGCAGCCATGTCCGCCGTGGGCCATGAAGCCGAGCGCCGTCGCATCCTCGCCGGAGAGCTGGATGAAGTCCGGTCCTAGCACCTGCCGCTGCAGGCTTGCGCGCGCCATGTTGGCCGTCGCGTCCTTCACGCCGACGATGTTCTTCAACTCGTAGAGCCGCGCCATCGTCTCCACCGACATGTCGATGATCGAACGGCCAGGGATGTTGTAGATGAAGATTGGGATGCCGATGGCGTCGTTGATGGCCTTGAAGTGCTGATAGAGGCCTTCCTGCGTCGGCTTGTTGTAATAGGGCGTGACGATCAGCACCGCGTCGGCCCCGACCTTTTCCGCATGCTTGGAGAAGGCCACCGCCTCCGCCGTGCTGTTGGAGCCGGCTCCGGCGATCACAGGCACCCTGCCCTTCGTCTCCTGGACGCAGATCTCGACGACCCGCTCATGCTCCGCGTGGGTGAGCGTGGGGCTCTCGCCCGTCGTTCCCACGGGAACGAGGCCGCTCGTGCCTTCCTGGATCTGCCAGTTGATGAAGGACCGGAACGCCGCCTCGTCCACGGCTCCATCCTTGAAGGGGGTGACCAGAGCCGTGATGGAGCCTTTGAATTGGGGCATGGGGTATCCTCGAAATGGGCGCTGGGCCTTCTCTTGGGCCACAAGGGTTTAGACATAGGGGGTGCGGCGCATGCGCGCAAACATTCGTTCGGGGAGTTGTCCTAGCTCGGCTCTTAGTGTTTCCTCAAGAGAAACGTCGTCACAATCAAATAAAAGGCGGCAGCAAGGGGGTAGCGGGTGAGCCTCAACATGCGTCCTCTCATACGTCTTGTGACATCCGTCGCGCTCGTCCAATTGTCCGTTCTCACCGTCCACGCAACCGAGATTCCACCCGACACGCCGGCCCCAGGACAACCCACCTTCCTGGAAAGCTTCGTACAGCCTGCACCGGTGCCTGGAGACCTGGATCACCTGCCCTCAATCTTCAAGGCCTATCGGGACAACGATCCGACCGAGGCTCAGATCCTCAAATCGAAGCTCACCCAACCGGCCGCTCAGGCCCTGATCGAATGGTTCGCGATCCGCAGCGGGTTCACCACGGGGCTCGATCGCATCCTCGCCTTCCAGAGGGACTATCCGAACTGGCCGGTCTCCAGCCAGTTCCGGCGACGGAGCGAGGACGCCCTGCTGGCCGAGCGCAGGCCTCCCGCCCAGATCCGCGCTTTTTTCGCCAAGCAGCCTGCCGGAACGGCGGCGGGCCGGGTCGCCCTCGCCTTCGCGCTCCAGGCAGATGGCATCGCGCAAGAGGCGAACGACAAGATCCGATACATCTGGCGAGAGGACAATTTCGGCCCCGACATGGAGCGACGCATCCTCGACCGCTTTCCGGATGCGCTCTCCAAAGCCGACCATCGCTTCCGCATGGAGAGACTTCTTCTGAAGGAGAACTGGGGCGGAGCCCAACGCGCAGCCTCCTACGCCGGCAAGGACTACGAGTTGCTCGCCAAGGCGCGGCTGGCCGTTTTCCAGGGCAAGAAGAAGGCCGAGAAAGCCTTTGCCGCTGTGCCGACCGCCCTGCGCAGCGACCCATCCTACCTGTTCTCCAGGGCGCTGCTTCAGCGCCGAAGCAATAACCTGGAAGAGGCTGCCGGGATCATCATGCAGGCGCCGCGGGACCCAGACCTGCGCGTCGACGGCGACGAATGGTGGGCCGAACAGCGCCTGATCGCCCGTGCCCTGCTCGACAAGGGCAATTTCAAGCTGGCTTATGAGGTTGCGAGCCATCACGCTGCGGAATCGCCCGTGCAGCAGATCGAGGCGGAGTTTCATGCAGGATGGATCGCGCTCCGCTTCCTGAACGATCCAGCCACGGCCTCCAGGCACTTTGTAACGGTCGCCCAAACGGCGTCCACGCCGATCTCCACATCCCGCGTCGCCTACTGGCAGGGACGCGCGGCGGAAGCCGCCGGCCAAGGACAGGATGCCAAGATCTTCTATCAGCGCGCGGCGGACCAGCCGACGACCTATTACGGCCAACTGGCCCAGGCCAAACTGGGGCATGCCATTTCGCTCCGAAAGGTCGATCCGCTCTCGGAGGAAGAGCGCAAGGCGTTCGATGCCCTGGTTCCCGTCCAGGCCGTGAAACTGCTGCAACAGATCGGCGAGCAGGATCTTGCCCTCAACCTCTACACCGACCTCGCGCAGTCCTTGAACGATCCGGGGCAGCTCGATGCTCTAGCAGGTCTGGCCACGTCCCAGCAGAATCCCCGTGCCGTGCTCGCCATCGGCAAGACCTCCCTGCAGCGAGGTTTCCCGCTCGATCAGCATGCTTATCCCTTGGCGGCCATTCCCGATTTCCAACCGGTGGGTGACGATGTGGAACCGGCAATGGTCTATGCGATTGCCCGGCAGGAAAGTGCTTTCAACCCGCGTGCCGTATCGAGCGCAGGAGCGCGTGGCCTCATGCAGCTCATGCCGGCGACCGCCAAGAGAACCGCGCAGCGGTTCGGCGTCGGCTTCGATCTGAACCGGTTGACCGAGGATGCGTCCTACAACGCCAAGATCGGCTCGGCCCATCTGGGTGAGCTGATGGGGGACTGGAAAGGCTCCTACATCCTCGCCTTCGCTTCCTACAATGCGGGCGGCGGCAACGTGATCAAATGGGTGAGAACCTATGGTGATCCTCGGAAACCCGAGGTGGACGAGGTCGATTGGGTGGAGCGGATTCCGTTCTATGAGACACGCAACTACGTCCAGCGCGTGCTGGAGAATTTGCGGGTCTACCGACAGCGCCTGAACGGCAAGCCCACTCCCATCGCCCCGGCGACGGCGGACGCGACAAGCACCAATTGATGACGCAGGATGCACCTGACTGAATTCATATAGTCGGACCGATATGAGCCACTCCTATCGCGACCTGTTCGTATCCGCGGCCGACGGATTGCGTCTCTACGCCCGCGACTATGCTCCTGAAGCCCGCGATGCATTACCCGTCATAGGCTTGCCCGGGCTTGCCAGAACGTCTGCGGATTTTCACGACCTCGCAGAGGCCCTCAGCAGCGACCCTGCCCGACCACGAAGGTTCATATCCCTGGACTATCGCGGACGTGGACGTTCCGAATGGGACCAGGACTGGCACAACTACGACCTCAAGGTCGAGATGAGCGACACCCTCCAGGTTTTGGCCGCAGCCGGGATCGACAAGGCGATCTTCCTCGGCACGTCCCGTGGCGGCTTGATCACAATGGCTCTGTGCGCGGCCCGTCCCGAACTCATCGCCGGCGCGATCCTAAACGATGTCGGTCCGGTTCTCGAAGCCGATGGGCTGAAGCGGATCCGCAGCTATGTCGGCAAGCTCCCCACGCCACAAACCATCGGCGAGGCCGCCGACATCCTGCGTCGGCAATCCGAGACCCAATTTTCACGATACACGAATGAGCAATGGGAGAGGATCGCGCGGGGGACTTGGCATGAAGGCACGGATGGGTTCGTGCTCAACTACGATCCCCGTCTTATGAAGACACTTGAGAGTCTCGATCTGGAGGCGCCGTTACCGGATCTATGGCCTCTCTTCGAAGCCATGAAGCCGTTCCCTGTTCTGGCCATCCGTGGCAGCAATTCCGATCTTCTGACGGCAGCGACCCTGCAGATGATGAAGGAACGGCATCCTGATCTCACACCCGTGACAGTGCCGGACCAGGGTCACGCCCCTTCTCTCGAAGGCGATCTCATCCAGGTCATCAAGGACTTCATTGCCAGGGTCGATCCTCGGGACTGACGAGGATCGCCTTCTCTCCGATTGAAAGATCCGGGAATCCGCCTCTTCGCGGGAGCGTTTTCGCCTGCTCGGCCCGCATATGCTTTGACAGAAATACCGAAGTCATCCCGTTGGAATACCGAAATCATCCCGTTGGCGGCTTACCGGCGGAATGGTGAGTGAATTTCAGTCTTCCACTCCTGAAACGGAAAAACCCCGGTGTTCCCACCGGGGTTCTCCTATCCAACTTGGATTGACCGATTAGAAGTCGCGCTGAACGCGGATACGGCCTTCCCAAATGTCGTTGGTCGCGTTGATCGGGTTCGGACCACGCGGGTCGACGTTGGCGTACAGAACCTCGACGCCGAGGTCCAGGCCAGCCACCGGCGACCAGATCACGTTCGTGCCAGCGCGCCACTCGTCGAAATCGAACGCGCTTGCATTGACGAGGCTACCCGGGAGGAAGCCGCGAACCAGAGTGTTGCCGTATTCGACGCGAGCATACGAACCGAACACGTTCTGGCGGATGGTCGGGGTCCAGTAGTGACGCAGACCACCGGCGACCGACCAGCCCTTGCCGGTATCAATGTCGCCATCTGCGCCGACGAAGGCATCAGCAATGGAGACGTTGAGAGATCCAACGGTCGCGCTGCTGCCGAAGCCGAGGTATCCGAGAGCGCCGTCAGCATAGGACACGGCAATCCAGGCCGCATCGCCAGCGCCGAGAGCCGGCAGGTTCAGAGAGCCCTGGAACGACACCGACCAGCCGAGTTCGCTGTCCGGATAATCGAAGATGCCGGGCGTGATGCCAGGAGTAACGTTCACCAGATCGTCGCTACGCAGCTGGTGCAGAGCGCCGGAGAGCTGAGCCGAACCCCAGGTGCCGGCGTACTTCAGGTTGCCGACGAGGTCAGGGTAGGTCTGACCGGCTTCGTTGAACAGCGTGTTCGGGACAACGCTGATAACACCAGTGTCGCTGACGACCTGACGGTTGCCAAGGAAGGTGCCAGCGAAGCGGCCTTCTTCAGCCGACAGCGTGGCCGAGAAGCCGTTGCCGAAGGAGAAGGTGTAGGCGAACACGTTCACCGTCGGAGCGTCCGAGAAGCGGAGCGTGCCGAAGTGGCCGGTGGGCAGGTCGCTGTTGTCATAGAACGACACGGTACGACCGGCGGTGAGGCCGCCGAACTGCACAAAGGCCTGGTCGACGTTAGCCGAGGTCGAGCTGAAGCCGTAGACGCCGGTGTCGCGGGTCATCTCGAAGCGCACGAATGTGCGGAGCAGACCGTAGGCGGTGGCGGTGCGGGCATCGAGCTGGATGCGGCCACGAGCGCGGAAGCCGATGGCGTCCTGCGAGCGGTCGAGCGGCTCGACATAGCGGAACTCGGCGCGAGCACGGCCAGCGACGCGGAGGCAGGTTTCGGTGCCGGGGATGTAGAAGAAGCCTGCACCGTAGGTGGAGCAGACGCGAACATATTCAACAGCAGCGGCCTTCTTCGCGGGAAGATCGGCAGCTTGAGCTCCGGCAACAGCCGCGAGACCCGCGACCGATCCGAGGAAGAGGCTCTTAGCGAGCTTCATGGTTAAACCTCCAAAGTTTCGAGACCCTGGGGGGCCGGGTTTTTGTGCTTCGAGTGCTTCGACGAAGCCCTAAACACGTCCCTTTTCCCCTAGAACCCGGCGGCCCGCCTTTTCGGTCGAACTCGCCGGTATCACGACTGGGGTGCCCCCGTCGCTGGAGCCACATTATCCATGACTGGACCGCAAGCAACCGAATGAAGGCGCAAAATGGGCAAGAGACGGGGCTTTTCAGGGGCATGTTGCACAATGGCAACGTTTGAAGCTGGCTTCTTTACGTCTCGTTAAGTTCTGTGCCCCGGAATTCATAAAGCCTTAAAGATAAAGGGTTTGCGGGACCTCCGTCCGCTGCTCCTGCGGGCTCGCGGAGAGTCTTGAGGCCGTGCACGATAGACCCGGCCTGTGAATAACGCCCGTCACAATCTTGATAGTCCGCCTCCCCTGCTCATGAAAAAGGCCGAGCGAACCCGGCCTCTCTCGAATCGTAAGGCGATTCCAGACTACGCGACCTTCGGACCGATCACGCCGCGGCGGATCTGGTCCTCCTCGATCGATTCGAAGAGGGCTTTGAAGTTGCCCTCGCCGAACCCGTCGTCGCCCTTGCGCTGGATATATTCGAAAAAGATCGGCCCGATGGCGGTCTTCCCGAAGCGCTGGAGCAGGACCTTCGTGAAGCCTCCTTCGACGACGCCCTCCCCGTCGATGAGAATCCCGTTTCTCTTCAAGCGGTCGATGGGCTCTTCATGACTGGGCAGGCGCTTGTCGACCCGGGCGTAGTAGATCTCGTTCGGAGCCGGCATGAACTCGAGCCCGCCCTCGATGAGCGACTCGATGGATTCGTATAGATCTTGCGAGCCGAGCGCCACGTGCTGGATGCCCTCGCCCTTGTATTCCTGCAGGTACTCCTCGATCTGCCCGGTTTCACCGGCGTCTTCGTTGATCGGGATGCGGATCTTGCCGTCCGGACTCGTCATGGCCCGGGAGTGCAGCCCCGTCAGCTTGCCTTCGATGTCGAAGTAGCGGATCTGGCGGAAATTGAAGAGACGCTCGTAGAAGCCCGCCCATTCGTTGAGCCGCCCGCGGTAGACGTTGTGGGTCAGGTGATCGATGTAATAGAGGCCGACGCCCTTCGGCTTCGGATCGGGCTCGCCCAGCCATTCGAAATCGACGTCGTAGATGGAGCCCTTCGCGCCGTAACGGTCGACGAAGTAGATCTGCAATCCGCCGATGCCTTCGATACCGGGGATTTCGAGTTCGTTGGGACCGACCTGCGTTTCGACCGGCTTGGCCCCCATGGAAAGTGCGCGGTCATAGGCGTATTTCGCATCGGCCACGCGGAAGGCCATGGCCGGAGCCGAGGGGCCGTGCTGCGCCGCGAAACGTTCGGCGAAGGAGCCCGGCTGCGCGTTGACGATGAAATTGATGTCGCCTTGGCGGTAAAGCATCACGTTCTTCGAGCGGTGCTTGGCGACGAGGCTGAACCCCATCGTCTTGAAAAGACGATCCAGGGCCTGCGGATCGGGATGGCAGAATTCCACGAATTCGAAGCCGTCCGTCCCCATGGGGTTCTCTTCGGAGATTGCGGCTGGCGGTGCATCGTGCGGGAACGGTCCCATGACTTTCCTCCTGTTATGCCTCTGCCGAGCGAGAGGTCATCGGTTGTGAAGACAACGCATTCGTTCAGGGACGGATGCGATTCTCGTCAGGTCGCATCGGGCTGGTTGGCCGGCGCGGCATCCTGAAAGGCTTTGTGCGCGGCGCAGGCCGCATCCACCGCGACGATCTTGGGATAGGCATCGAGCGGGATGTGGAAGCGTCGCGCATTGGCGACCTGCGGCACGAGATAGACGTCGGCCAGCGTGATCCTGGAACCGAAGGCATAAGGGCCGGGGCCGACGAGGGCTTCGATGGCATCGAAGCCCTCGCGCACCCAATGGGCGTACCATTCGTCGGCAGCCGCCTTGTCGTGCCCGAGCCGGTTCTTGAGATAGGCCAGCGTCCCTGAATTGTTGAGCGGATGGATATCGCAGGCGATCAGGCTGGCAATTGCCCTCACCTTGGCGCGCGTCACCGCGCCGACCGGCAGCAGTGGCGGTTCCGGATAGACCTCGTCGAGATATTCGAGAATGGCCGGGGACTGGATCAGCGTCGTCGCACCGATATCGAGGGACGGCACGCGCATTTGCGGGTTGACGGCCTTGTAGCCCTCCTCGCGCTGCTCGCCCTTCAACAGGTTGATCGGCACCGATTCGTACGTGAGGCCCTTCAGGTTGAGGGCGATCCTGACGCGATAGGCGGCGGAGGAGCGGAAATAGGTATAGAGCTTCACCCGTCATCCTCCTCGACGCTCTTTGGCGCCAGCAACCGGGCCTGCCGGGTGAGCTTGTCGACCAGGGCAGCGAGCATCGTCTGCTCCTGAGGCGTCAGAACGGACAGAAGGCGGTCCTCGACGGCCAGGGCCTCTGGCGCGACGGCTTCGTAGATCGCCCGACCTTCCGGCGTCAGGGCGAGCCATTCCTCGCGGCGGTCGTCGAGATTGGGGCGGCGAACGACGAGACCTCGCTTCTCGAGCGCCGAGACGGCCCGTGAAACCGTCGATTTGTGCATGACCCCATCAGGAGCCATGTCCCGGGCCGTGCGCAGCTCATATTGCCCAAGGGTGACGATGATCCGCCACCCCGGGATCGAAAGGCCGAAGCGCTCCGCGTAGATCTGGGCCAGCGCGCTGGACGTCAGACCCGCCAGGACGTTGAGCCTGTACGGCAGGAATTCCTCCAGAATGACCAGAGGCTCGGTTTCGGGCTTCTTCGCTGCGGATCCAGTTGCCATCACCACGCCAATCGTTGCACCAGCAACTGATAGCACAATTCGTTGCAGACGCAACCAGATTCTGTGACGTAGGGGCAAGTTGAAAAACGAACGGCGCGACCGGGTTGCCCGACCGCGCCGTTCGTTAAAAGGTTGTGAAACCTAAGCCTTACGGTTTCATGCCCGTCCGCGGGTGCGGATCATGAAGGTGTCGAAGGCGTATTCGTTGAGCTGCCACCAGGGCAGGACATCGTTGCGGTAGGCGACCATGGAATCGTAGACCTTCTTGAAGTCCGCGTTCTTGGCCGAAAGCTCCGTATAGAGCTCGTTGGAAGCCTTGAGGGAGGCCTCCATGATGGCCGGGGAGAAGGTCCGCAGCTCCGCGCCCGCGCCGACCATGCGGCGCAGGGCCTGGCCGTTGACGGCATCGTACTTCGCCAGCATCCAGTTGTTGGCGGCTTCCGTCGCCTGGCTCATGATGGCCTGGTAGTTCTTCGGCAGCTCGTTCCACTTCTGCTGGTTGACCACGAGGTGGAGCATGGCGCCGCCCTCCCACCAGCCGGGAGCATAGTAGTATTTGGCGACTTTCAGGAAGCCGAGCTTCTCGTCGTCGTAGGGACCGACGAACTCGGCCGCGTCGAGTGTGCCTCGCTCCAGGGCCGGATAGACGTCGCCGGGGGCGATCTGCTGCGGCACGACGCCGAGCTTGGCCAGGACCTGACCGCCGAGGCCGCCGATGCGGAACTTGAGGCCCTTCAGGTCGTCGACCGTGTTGATCTCCTTGCGGAAGAAGCCGCCCATCTGGGCGCCGGAATTGCCGCAGACGAGGGAGGTGCAGTTATACCTGCCCATCACCTCGTTGATGATCTCCTTGCCGCCCGCGAAGTGCCACCAGGAATGGAGCTGGCGGGCGTTGAGACTGAAGGGCAGGCCCGTGCCCATGCCGAGCGCCGGCTCCTTGCCGATGTAGTAGTAGAGCGGGGTATGGGCGCATTCGACCGACCCGTTCTGCACCGCGTCCATGGCCTGCAAGCCGCCCACGATCTCGCCGGGGGCGAAGACCTGGATCTGGAACTTGTTGTCGGTGGCCTCAGCCATGTACTTGGCGAAGGTCTGGGCGGTGCCGAAGATCGTGTCGAGGGATTTCGGGAAGCTCGAGGTCAGACGCCAGCGGATCTCGGGCGCCGACTGCGCGATGGCCGGAGCCGCCACCGTGCCGGCCGCAGCCGCAAGTCCTGCCCCCTTCAGAAAGTTTCTTCTCTTCATCGTCGTCATTGGCGTTTCCCCAGAGAGCATTCTGTTGCAAGTTGAATGGACCATAACAACCCGGTCGGTGGCAATGAAGCTCTCCTCTCTCAACCAAGGCCGTGACGGCCGCCTCGTCATCGTGTCGAAAGACCTGACCCGCGCGACGGATGCTTTTTTCATTGTTCCGACGCTTCAGCAAGCCTTGGACAATTGGGAAAAAGTAGAGCCCCGGCTCCGCGACCTTGCCGAACAGCTGGAGCACGGCTCGGTCCCGGCCTTCCGCTTTCACGAGCACGATTGCGCGTCGCCCCTGCCCCGCGCCTATCAATGGGCGGACGGCTCGGCCTATGTGAACCATGTTGAGCTGGTGCGGAAGGCGCGCGGCGCCGAGATGCCGGCGTCCTTCTGGACCGATCCGCTCATGTACCAGGGCGGCTCCGATTCCTTTCTCGGGCCGCGCGACCCGATTCCCGCGATGGACGAGGCGCATGGGATCGACTTCGAGGCCGAGGTCGCGGTGATCACCGACGACGTGCCCATGGGCGCCACGCGGGACGAGGCCGCGGCCGCCATCCGCCTCGTGGTCCTCGTCAACGACGTGTCCCTTCGCAACCTGATCCCGGGCGAACTGGCGAAGGGCTTCGGCTTCTTCCAGGCCAAGCCCTCCTCCACCCTCTCGCCGGTCGCCGTGACGCCCGACGAGCTGGGCGACGCCTGGGACGGCGGCAGGCTTCACCTGCCCCTGCTCACCCACCTCAACGGCAAGCCCTTCGGCAGGCCCAATGCGGGGGTCGACATGACCTTCGACTTCCCGACCCTGATCGCCCACGCGGCCAAGACCCGGCCGCTCGGCGCCGGCACGGTCATCGGGTCGGGCACCGTCTCCAACAAGGACGAGACCGGCGGTCCCGGCAAGCCCATCGACCAGGGCGGTCTCGGCTATTCGTGCCTCGCGGAGCAGCGCACCGTGGAGACGATCCTCCAGGGCGAGCCCAGAACGCCGTTCATGCGCATCGGCGACACGATCCGCATCGAGATGAAGGACAAGCAGGGCCAGTCGATCTTCGGGGCCATCGAGCAGAAGGTCGAGGCGTACCGGCAAGAAGGTTGAACCGCCCCATAGGCGCGCCCTCCCCGCGCTCTACCTCCATGCTGTCGGCAAAGCATGGAGCGGCCCATGGATGACCATGTCTACAAGATCGTCGAGCTCGTCGGCTCGTCCGAGACCAGCATCGAGGACGCCATCCAGACGGCGGTTCGACGCGCGAGCCAGACCTTGAGAAACCTGCGCTGGTTCGAGGTCATCCAGACCCGCGGTCACGTGGAGAACGGTGAAGTGCGCCACTATCAGGTGGTGCTCAAGGCCGGATTCACGTTGGAGGCGGGCGAGTAGCGCATTCTCGACGGTGAACCGGATCCACTTCACCGAAAATGCTCGGTTGTCTCGTCATCACCGGCCTTGTGCCGGTGATCTCGATTGATTGAAGCGCCATCGGCGTCATTCCCGGCCGGAGCGTAGCGAAGGGGAAGGGAATCCACGATCAGGGGCACGCCATGGATCCCCTTCCCTCGCCTTCGGCTCGCCGGGGATGACACCGGAGTGCCTCACTGTCTTGGGATGGCCGGCACTAGGCCGGCCACGACTTGGGCATGTCGTAATCCGAGAGGCCTCATTCCCCGCGCAACAATGCGCGGCGGGCAACTCCTTACGCGGCGATCTGCGAGAGTCTCGCCTGCTGGCGTCCGCGCATGATGAAATCGAGCAGCGCCACGTCCACATAGCCCGCTTCGTCGAGGATCGCGTAGGCGATGTTCATGGCGTTCGGCGACGGGCCGCTGATCTCCAGCAGGGTGGCGAGCCAGAAGGCATCGTCGTTGCTGACCACGCCATGGGGCGCCCGGCTCCAGACGACGAAATCGACCACGAGCTTGGTGAGCACCATTCCCCAGCTCTCCGCGCCATCGACGATCCGGTCGAGCGCCAGCAGGGACTCGACCTCGATCCGGCTCGTGATGCCGCCTTGCAGGATCTCGCCCTGAAGCATCGTCACGTCGTCGTCCGAAACATGCTTGGTCTCGGAGATCCTGTCGATGAAATCGCGAAGTTGATCCTTCATCATCCCTTTGACTCCCGCCGGCTTTTCTTTGGCTCACTGCCGGTTCATCGCTTGCTGAGGATGAGTCTCACATGGATTGCGGGCCGAAACCGTTAAGACGACATGCTGAATCGCCGTTGAGGTTAAGCCTTGTTGAGAGACTTTGGTTGCCGGAATCTTGCCAATCCGGATTCGCGAGGAATCACGCGGATTTGCCAAGGGAGCGCCGCGTCTCTTGCAATCGCGCAAGGACGCCCTTTCCACACTTCAGCGGTCTTCGGTGGTACCTATCTCCTCGACAACGCAGCGCAATCCGCGCTTGCCCGTTAAGGAATAGTCCCATGCGGCACCACGGAATTCATCACGTCACCGCCATTGCCGGTCCGGCCCGTCGCAACCTCGATTTCTACACCCGCGTGCTCGGTCTGCGCCTCGTGAAGAAGACCGTCAATTTCGACGATCCCGGCACGTATCACCTCTATTTCGGCGATGCCTCGGGGCAGCCGGGCTCGATCCTGACGTTCTTCCCGTGGGAGCATGTGGCACCCGGGCGCAACGGCATCGGCTCGACCCAGGAAACCTCCTTCCGGGTGCCCGAAGCATCCCTGGGCTTCTGGGCGCACCGCTTCATCGAGCAGGGCGTCGAGCACGGCACCGTGGAGAAGCGGCTCAGTCAGAGCGTGCTGACCTTCAAGGATCCGCACGGCACGAGCCTCGCGCTCGTCGGCACGCCGAACGCGGAGAGCGAGCCTGCCTGGAATGTCGACGGCATTCCGGCGGAACATGCCATCCGCGGCCTGGAAGGCGTCACGCTGCTCGTCGAGAACGGCGAGCGGACCGGCGCCATCCTGACCGATGTGTTCGGCTTTCGCGAGACGGCCCGCGACGGCTCCCTCGTGCGCTACGAGACGGACGCCCCGATGGGCAGCACCGTCGACATCCGCAGCGCCGGCGGCTTCCTGCCGGGCCGGATGGGCGGCGGCTCCGTCCACCACGTGGCGTTCCGCGCCAAGGACGATGCCGAGGAGGCCGAGATGGTGAAGAAGCTCGCCGAGAACCACGGGCTGCACACCACGGAGCAGAAGGACCGCAACTACTTCCGGTCCGTCTACTTCCGCGAGCCGGGCGGCATCCTGTTCGAGATCGCCACCGACGCGCCCGGCTTCGCCGTGGACGAAGCGCAGGACAGCCTCGGCGAGACCCTGAAGCTCCCGGCCTTCCTGGAGCCTCGGCGCGGCGACATCGAGGCCCATCTGCCGGAACTGGCCTGAGCCTACACTGCCTATCTTCCCTCCCCCTTGCGGGAGGGATCGAGGGTCGGAATGCCGAGTCTCGTCGATTTCGACGTCATCACCGGCCTTGTGCCGGTGATCTCGATCCGAAAGGCGTTTTCAGTGTCATTCCCGGCCGGAGCGACAGCGGAGGGGAAGGGAATCCATGGCTCAGCGCTTGATCGTGGATCCCCTTCCCTCGCTGCGCTCGCCGGGGATGACACCAGCGCACGGCACAAGGTCGGCCATGACGACATCGAGGGTCCACCCATTCACCATCCGCTCAAGGGACGAAAGAACACGTAACCCCTTTCTCCCACAGAAAGAGAAATCCCATGACCGAATTGTCCTTCATCCACCGCTTCGAGCCCGCCACGGATTCCAGCCGCCCGCCGCTCCTGCTGCTTCACGGCACCGGCGGCGACGAGAACGATCTGCTCGGGCTCGGCCGCACGATCTCCCCGGGCTCCGCCCTGCTCTCCCCGCGCGGCAAGATCCTGGAGAACGGCATGCCCCGCTTCTTCCGCCGGCTCGCGGAAGGCGTGTTCGACGAGGCGGATGTGAAGCTCCGCGCGAACGAACTCGCGGATTTCGTCACGGAGGCCCGCAAGGCCTATGGGCTCGAGGCACCCGTCGCGGTGGGCTTCTCCAACGGCGCCAACATCGCCGCGGCCATGATGCTGCTGCGCCCGGAAGCGCTCGCAGGCGCGGCGCTGCTGCGCGCCATGGTGCCGCTCTCCGAGACGCCGCAAGTGGACCTCTCGGGCAAGCGCGTGCTGATGACCTCAGGCGCCCTGGACCCGATCATCCCGGCCGACAATGCGAACCGCCTCGCGGCATCGCTGCAGGAAGCCGGCGCGGAGGTTCAGCACCACATGCTGCCCACCGGCCACAATCTGTCGCAGACGGACCTGCAGCTGTTGGTGAAGTGGTTTGCGGAGCAAAGCCGATGAGCCGTCTTTCGGCACCCTCCACGTCATCACCGGCCTTGTGCCGGTGATCTCGATTGGAAAGGCGAGGCGCCCCGCTGTCGTCCGTCGTCATTCCGGGGCGCGCCTACAGCGCGAACCCGGAACCCATAACCGCAAACGATGCAGAAGAAGGTGGAACGCTGATCGCCCTTTCCTTCCATGCCGTGGCTATGGGTTCCGGGTTCCGCTTCGCAGCCCCGGAATGACGGGGTGTCTCGATCCACGCCTCAAGCAGAGCTCAAGACACCCGTCTCGAAGAACCGCTCCATCGTCTCTTCAGCCGGCTTGATGTCGATGCCGCGTTGGCTCAACCACGCATCGTCGAAATGCGTGCTGCGGTAACGCTCGCCTGAATCGCACAGCAGCGTCACGACGGAGCCCTGCTCCCCGTTCTGCACCATCTCGCCGATGATCTGAGCGACCGCCCACAGGTTCGTGCCCGTGGAGCCGCCGCAGGAGCGGCCGATGCGGCGCGACAGGACCCGCGCGGCCGCGATGCTCGCCGCATCCGGCACGGCAAAGGCGCGGTCGATGAGCTCCGGCACGAAGGACGGTTCGCACCTTGGGCGACCGATGCCTTCGATCACCGAAGGCGGGCCTGAGACGTTGCACACGGCGCGATCCGCGAGATGCCGGTGGAACACGGAGGCTTCCGGATCGGCGAGACACAGCTTCGTCGGCAGGCGGCGATAGCGGATGTAGCGCCCGAGGGTCGCCGAGGTGCCGCCTGTCCCCGCTCCCACCACGATCCAGCTCGGTACCGGATGCTCCTCGTGGGACATCTGGCTGAAGATGGATTCGGCGATGTTGTTGTTGCCGCGCCAGTCCGTCGCCCGTTCGGCATAGGTGAACTGGTCCATGTAATGGCCGCCGAGTTCCTCCGCGAGACGCGCGCTCTCCGCATACATCTCGGCGGGGCTATCGACGAAATGACTTTCGCCGCCATAGAAGGCGATCTGCGCGATCTTCTCAGCGGAGGTGGAGCGCGGCATCACGGCGATGAAGCGCAGACCCAGCATCCTGGCGAAATAGGCCTCCGACACGGCGGTCGACCCGCTCGACGCCTCGATGATCGTGGTCTCCGGCCCGATCCAGCCGTTGCACAACCCATATAGGAAGAGCGACCGCGCCAGCCGGTGTTTCAGGCTCCCCGACGGATGGGTCGATTCATCCTTGAGGTACAGCTCGACGCCCGGCAGCGGCACGCGCAGCAGATGCGTGTCCGACGAGCGGTTGAAATCCGCCTCGATGATCTGGATGGCGGTGGAAACCCAGGAGCGGGGACAATGCGCGGACATGATCACAACGGGATATTATCATGCTTCTTCCACGGACGCTCGCTTTCCTTGTGCCGGAGCATCGCGAGCGCCCGGGCGATCCGACGGCGCGTGGAATGCGGCATGATCACCTCGTCGATATAGCCGCGCTCGGCCGCCACGAAGGGCGACATGAAGCGGTCCTCGTATTCCTTTGTGCGGGCCGCAATCTTGTCCGCATCGCCGATGTCCTGGCGGAAGATGATCTCCACCGCGCCCTTGGCACCCATCACGGCGATCTGAGCGGTTGGCCAAGCGTAGTTCACGTCGCCGCCGATGTGTTTTGACGCCATCACGTCGTAGGCGCCGCCGAAGGCTTTTCGCGTGATGACGGTGACCAATGGCACGGTGGCTTCCGAATAGGCGAACAGCAGCTTCGCGCCGTGCTTGATGAGGCCGCCATATTCCTGCGCCGTGCCCGGCAGGAAGCCCGGGACGTCTTCGAAGGTGACGATCGGGATGTTGAAGGCGTCGCAGAAGCGCACGAAGCGCGCGGCCTTGCGCGAGGCGTCCGAGTCGAGCACGCCCGCCAGCACCATCGGCTGGTTGGCGACAAACCCGACCGTGCGGCCCTCGACGCGGCCGAAGCCCGTGATGATGTTTTTCGCGTAAGCCTCCTGGATCTCGAAGAAGTCGCCCTCGTCCACGACCTTCAGGATCAGCTCCTTCATGTCGTAGGGCTTGTTCGGGTTGTCCGGGATCAGGGTGTCGAGGCTCTCATCCGTCCGGTTCGGATCGTCGAAGCTCGGGATCTCCGGCACGCCGTCCTGGTTGTTGGCGGGCAGGAAGTCGATGAGGCGACGCACCTGCAGCAGCGCCTCGACGTCGTTGTCGTAGGCGCCGTCGGCCACCGACGATTTGGTGGTGTGGACCTTGGCGCCGCCGAGTTCCTCCGAGGTCACGGTCTCGTTGGTCACGGTCTTCACCACGTCCGGGCCGGTGACGAACATGTAGGACCGGTCGCGCACCATGAAGATGAAGTCGGTCATGGCGGGCGAATAGACGTCGCCCCCCGCGCACGGCCCCATGATCACCGAGATCTGCGGGATGACGCCGGAGGCGATCACGTTGCGCTTGAACACCTCGCCGTAACCGCCGAGCGCGGCCACGCCCTCCTGGATGCGGGCGCCGCCCGCGTCAAACAGGCCGACGATGGGCGCGCGCATTTTCAGCGCCATGTCCTGGATCTTGATGATCTTCTGGGCATGCGCCTCGGAGAGCGAGCCGCCGAACACCGTGAAGTCCTTGGCGAAGACGAAGACCGTGCGGCCGTTGACCGTGCCCCAGCCGGTGACGACGCCGTCGCCCGGGATCTTGGCCTTGTCCATGCCGAAATCGGTGGAGCGGTGCTCGACGAACATGTCGAACTCCTCGAAGGAGTTCCTGTCGAGCAGGAGCTCGATGCGCTCGCGGGCGGTCAGCTTGCCCCGGCCGTGCTGCGCCGCGATGCGCTTCTCGCCGCCGCCCAGGCGCGCCTGGGCACGCCGCTCTTCAAGCCGTTCAAGCATGTCTTTCATCGGGGGTCCCTGGATGACGGGGGAATGTTCCCCCCGCTTAGCACAGCCGTGCAGGGCTCAAAATCCCACTATGGGCGTGTGCTCCACAGCACTTCACAGAAGCTTGGCGGCAAGATAGGAGCTTGTGCGTTGTTATGTTTCCTATCGGGGCTGATATGAAGAAGATCCATAAGTCTGCGGCTATCGCCGTGTCCCTCTCCCTCACGGCCGCCGGCTGCGCCAGCCGGTCGGAGGATGTGGCGGCCGCCTATGTCTCACCCATGGCCTATTCCAGCTACAGCTGCCGTGAGCTGAGCGTGGAAGCCCAGCGGGTCAGCGCGGCCGCCGCGGCCGCTGCCGGCGCCCAGGATTCGTCGCGCACCAAGGACGCGGTGGCCACGACCGCCGCTATCGTCATCTTCTGGCCGGCCGCCTTCTTCGTGGGCGGCAACGGCGCCCAGACGGCCGAACTCGCCCGCCTGAAGGGCCAGATGCAGGCCGTCGAGGAAGCCTCGATCCAGAAGCGCTGCGGCATCACCTTCCGCCGCTCGTAAGGCCTGTCCCCAAAGAAAAAGCCGCCGTGCGGGAAGCATCGGCGGCTTTTTCGTTTATGGGTTTGCCAGCCTGTAGACCGTCGAGGCGGCCCGGAAATCCGCCTCGCGGCGGCGGCGGCGCTCCATGGCCTCGTAATCCTCGCCCCAGACGCTTTCCTGGTAGAGTTCATCCACATGGGCCGCGGCCCAGGCCCGGTCCACATCCATCTGCTGCGCGGCATGGGCGAGCGCGATCAGCACCGAGCCGGACAGGGTGGTCATCACGTGCAGGGCGGCGAGCGCGAACGGCGACCCGATCTCCTCGATGGCGCCCCTGATGGCCGCGACGGCCTCGTCCGGCTGGGTCACGTGCATGACGCCCTCGCCCAGGGTGAAGCGGGCACCATGGGCCTCCCTGGCCCAGTCGAGAACCGGCCCCCAGGCATCCTCCTGCGATGCCGCCAGGCGCTCGGGCTCGCCGGCCCGGTAATAGACCAGATCGGACCCCGCGTAGCGGACGAGGTCATCGACCACCTCCGCCTGCCGGGGCGAGACGCCGTCGATGGCGGAATTGACGATGCGGGTGATCGGCATGGTCGAGGGGTCGATCTCGCTCCCCTGACCTCGCCATTCCTCGGCCAGAGCCTCGGCCAGAGCGCGCGATGGCACGGCGAGAGCCTGCTTGCCTGGTGTCTTGGCGGTACGTCCGTCGAGGGTCAGGTGGAACAGGCCATCCCGCTCCTCGACGCCCGCATCCTTGTAGAAGCGCTTCGGCAGGGTCGGCTTCATGCCGGCCTGGGCCGTGCGCATGGGGTTCGGCTCCTCCTCGGACGGGAACCAGTCGCGAAAATCTGTCATGATCGTAAAATGGGGTTTCAGGCGAAAATCTTCGAGGGCGTGTTCAGGAATTCCCGCAGCACCATCTCCAGCTCCGCATAGGAATCGACAATGGGCCCTGCCCCCGCCTCAACCAGGGCCGCGACGGGCTGGAAGCCCCAGGACACCCCGACCGGCAGCACCCCGGCCGCGCGGGCCATGCCCATGTCGAAGCTTGAATCGCCCACCATCACCGTGTCATGCGGTAGAGCCCCCGTCTCGCGCATGGCCTGCAGGATCATGCCGGGATGGGGTTTGGAGGGCGCATCGTCGGCGGTCTGGATCACCGGGAAGACGTCCTGCCAGCCATGCCGGTCGAGCAGATGGGCGACGCCGCGGCGGGACTTTCCGGTCGCGATCCCGAGCACCACGTCCTTGCGGCCGTGGAGCCATTCGAGGCAGCTTTCCACGCCGGGAAAGAGCGGCTCAGCGTTCGCCGGATCCTGGCGCAGGGTGTGGAAGGAATCCCTGTAGGCATCGACCAGTCCGGCGACAGGTCCTTTCGACCCCACCAGAACCGTGAAGGCCTCCACCAGGGACAGGCCGACGATGGAGAGCGAACGCTCACGGCTCGGCGGCTCCAGGCCGTGGGCCGCGAAGGCCATCCGTTGGGCGGCCACGATGATGTTCTGGCTGTCGACCAGCGTGCCGTCGACATCGAAGAGAACGAGCTTCAAGGGTCTTTCCCGCTCAAAGGCAGAGCCTACAATTCAGCTCTGCGGCCTGTCGGCGTGGCAGAATTGCGGTGTGTTCATGTTCCAGTTGCCGCACTTGTCGCAGGCCGTGGCGAGCAGGCCGAGAGCGATGACGGCGGTGACGCGGATGATGCGTTTCATGATGGGAGCCCCCTTGGTGGCGGGCACCTTATTCAATTATCCCGGCCACTGCCAGAAGGCGCTGCCGGGAAACAATCCGCCGCACTCCGGTTTTTTACTGCTTGCGTTCTATATACTTGCACAAACCGTGCGTAGCATGAGGTTCGTTCCGAAAATGGGCCAAGAAGAGTAGATGGTAACGACCGAGCCCATGGACACGGACGCTCTGCTGCACCGGCTCGCCGAACTGGAGCGCGAGAACCGCGAGCTTCGGGCCCGCTTGCAGGTGCACGAGCCGGCACCGACGGATCCTCGTCCCGGTTCGGCCGACGGCGCCCCTGCCGACGACAGCGAATGGCCGCTTCACGTCAGCGAGAGGAAGCTCAGGCAAATTGCGGATCATCTGCCTGCCCTCGTGGCCTATGTGGACCGGGATCAGCGCTACCGCTTCAACAACCGCGCCTACGAAACCTGGATCGGGCGCACGCCGGAGAGCCTGTACGGCCTTCATCTCTGGGAGGCCGTCGGCAGCCCGGCCTATGAGCGGACAAGGCCCTACATCGAGGCCGTGCTCGCCGGGCATCGGACCGGGCACGAGTGGTGGGCGCCCTTTCGCACGGGCATGCGCTACGTCAAGTCGGATTACATCCCCGACCGTGCCGAGGACGGCCGTATCGTGGGCTTTTACGTCCTCGCCTCGGACCTCACCGAAACCAAGCTGTCGCAGGCAGCCCTGACCGAGAGCGAGGCCCGTCTGCGCCTTGCCATCGATGCCGGGCGCATGGCCGTCTGGGAGATCGAAACCGCCACGGACAGGGTGAGCGCCTCGCCGGAGCTGAACCGTCTGCTCGGTCTTCCCCCGGACGCCCCCCTCTCCACGGAGAACGTCCGGTCCCTGTACTATCCTGGCGAACAGAAGCGCCTTCGGGCCATCGTCCGGGAGGCCCTATCACGAGGAGAGCGTCATATAGAGACCGAATTGCGGGTCGTCTGGCCCGACGGTTCCCTCCACTGGCTGCTGCTCCGCGCGGAACTCCAGGACGTGGAGAACGGCATCCCGGCGCGAACCTTGGGCGTGGCGCTCGAGATCACGGAAATGAAAAGGGCCGAGGAGCACCAGCAGCTTCTCATCAACGAGCTCAATCATCGCGTGAAGAACACCCTGGCGACCGTCCAGTCCATTGCGTCCCAGAGCCTTCGCAATGCCGCGACGACGAGCGAAGCGCGCGATGCGGTGGAGGGCCGCCTGTTCGCTCTCTCCCGAGCCCATGACGTGCTCACCCGCGAGAACTGGGACGGCGCCTATCTGCGCGAAGTCGTTCGGGAAGCCATCGGGCCCTTCCAGGCCGACGGACACAGCCGCTTCGACATTCGCGGCCCCGAAATGCGCCTACCGCCCCGGATCGCCCTCGCAATCGCCATGGCGATCCAGGAACTCGGCACCAATGCGGTCAAGTACGGTGCCCTGTCGAACGAGACAGGACGCATCGGGATCAGCTGGTCGCTGGCGGGTCCGGCTGGTAAACTGGAACTGATCTGGACGGAAACGGGCGGGCCGCCCGTCGTCGAGCCGAGCCGCCGAGGCTTCGGCACCCGGCTGATTGAGCGCAGCCTCGCCCAGGAACTCCACGGCGACGTCACCATCGCGTTCGCTCCGACCGGGGTCGTCTGCACGATCCATGCATTGCTGAACGACGACGACGACGCGGACCGGAAAGCGGCCCGCGCCTGAACTGGAAGAACAGGCGGCCGGTCAGGCAGCCAGTCTCGTCTGCTGCCGCGTTACGATCGCGCGGACTTCGTCGCCCTCGATCGTCTCGTGCTCCAGCAGCGCCTCGGTCAGGGCATCGAGCCCGCCCCGGTTGTCCTCGATGCAGGCTTTGGCGGCTGCGTACATCTCGTCGATGATCCGGCGGATTTCCTGCTCGACCTCGCGCGGGAGGCTGTCGCCGGAGCGCGCCACGCGGACCATGCCGATGGCCGGGCTCATGCCCCATTCCGTGACCATCTTGGTCACGATGTTGGTGGCGTGGGCGATGTCGCTGGCGGCGCCCGTCGTCACCTTCTTGGCTCCGAACACGACCTCCTCGGCCGCGCGACCGCCCATGGCGACGATCAGGTCGGCCTCGAGCTTCTCCATCGGGATGCAGAACCGGTCGTGCTCGGGCAGCCGCATCACGAGGCCGAGCGCCTGGCCGTGCGGGATGATGGTGGCGCTGTGCACCTTGTCGGAGGCAGGCAGCAGGCAGGCGCAGAGGGCGTGCCCCGCCTCGTGGACCGCCACCAGCCTACGCTCCTCGTCGGAGATGACGAGGGTGCGCCGCTCGAGCCCCATGATGATCTTGTTGCGGGCGGCTTCCAGGTGGTCGCGCGTGACCTCGCCGACGCTCTCACGCGCCGCGAAGATCGCGGCCTCGTTCAGGAGGTTGCCGAGATCGGCGCCCGAGAAGCCGGGCGTCCCTTTGGCGATGGAGGCGAGGCTCACGCCCTCCGCGAGCTTCACGTTGCGGGCGTGAACGTTGAGGATCGCCTCGCGGCCGGAAATGTCGGGCAGGCCGATATGGACCTGTCGGTCGAAGCGGCCCGGGCGCAGGAGCGCCGGATCGAGGACGTCGACGCGGTTCGTCGCTCCGATGACGATCACGCCGGCGGTGGTGTTGAAGCCGTCCATCTCCACGAGGAGCTGGTTCAGGGTCGACTCGAACTCCCGGTCGGCGGCCGATCCGCCGCCGCCGCGCTTGCGGCCGATGGCGTCGATCTCATCGATGAAGATCAGGCAGGGAGCCTTCTTGCGCGCCTGCTCGAACAGCTTGGACACCCGGCCCTTGGCGATGCCGATCAAAGGCGCCGAGAAGTCGCTGCCCGACACGGCCATGAACGAGACCCCGGCCTCCCCGGCGAGCGCCTTGGCGATCAGGGTCTTGCCCGTTCCGGGCGGCCCGACCATCAGGAGGCCGCGGGGAATGCGGGCGCCGACCTTGGTGAAGGATTCGGAATCGCGCAGGAACGAGATGACCTCCTGCAATTCCGCCTTCGCTTCCTCCTGACCGGCGACATCGTCAAACCGGTTGGGGATGCTGCGGACCACGCGGGGCCAGCGGGAGGTCGGCTTGAAATCGGTCTGGATCGCCAGCATGACGAGCACGGCCGCGACGAGCACGAGCGGCACCAGGATGCTCGCCACATGGGCGGCATCGAAGCCGGGCTTCTTGAAATCCACCTCGGCGCCGGCATCCGTGATTCGCTCGATATAGTCGGCGCTCACGAGGCCATTGGGCATGCGCACGAAGACGTTCCTGTCCGTCATCGTGACGGACAGCCCGCCGCTCTCGATCAAGACCTTCTGAACCTTCTTGTTCGCCAGGTCCCGGGTGAAGTCCGAATAGGTGATTTCGGTGGCGGGTTCTGCCAGCAGGCGGGGGCCGATGAACGCGGCGACCGCGACCATCACGATGAGGATGGCGGCTGAAACAGCCACGCTTTTCTTGCCCAGAACCCGTCTGGCTTTTTCGAGAACGTTGGTCACGGCAGCGCCCCCATAGCGCGATGTATGTTTTTTGGAGGTGCCGCTGTGTAGTCTATTTTGACGCAGATCGCAGTACGGCGAATGGGCACACCCACCGAACGGAGGGGACGCGTCAGTCGAGAAGGTCGCTGTATTCCTTGTGCCGGCGAATCCAGGCCCGGGCATAGCCGCACAGGGGCGTGATGGTGAGCCCCTCCGAGCGGGCGATCTCGGCGACGCCGCGCATCAGCTCGCCCGCCGCTCCCGTGCCCCGCAGAGGAATCGCCGCCTCCACATGCCGGATCACGAGATCGGACCCACGCCGCTCATAATTGGCGAAGGCGAGATACCCGTCCCGCTCCAGCTCGAAGCGATGACGGTCGGTGTTATCGCGAACCATGCTGCTCATGCCTCAACTCGCGTTACAGAAGCTGTCGGAGACCAACGTGGTCTGGCGAGGCACGTTCCGCCATGGGGATGACACCCACCACGTCATAGCCGGCCTTGTGCCGGCCATCCCGATACGGTGAGGCTCGGCGTTTCATGCCATCGAGATCACCGGCACAAGGCCGGTGATGACATAGGAGGGCGTGGCCAGGGCATCGTCAGGGCGACAAGCAAGCCCCCTCACCCGAGCCGTTGCTCCAGCCTCGCCTTCACCGCAGGCCATTCCTCCCGGACGATGCTGTAGACCGCCGTGTCGCGGATATGCCCGTCGGGCATGATCATGTGCCGGCGCAGGATGCCGTCGAGCTTGGCGCCCAGGCGCTCGATGGCGGCGCGGGACTGGTCATTGCGGGCATGGGTGCGAATCTCGACGGCGAGACACCCCAAGACCTCGAAGGCATGCCGCAGCATGAGGAACTTCGCATGGGTGTTGACGAAGGTCCGCTGCCAGGATCCGGCGATCCAGGTGGTGCCGATCTCGACCCGGTGATTGGCGGCGTCGATGTTCATGTAGCGCGTCGAGCCGACGACCCGGTTGCCGTCATTCACCACGGTGGCGAAAGGAAGGGCGAGGCCCGCGGCCTGGAGGTCCAGGGCCTTTCGCACATAGGCCTCGAACTCTTCGGGCCGGGGCACCGTCGTGGTCTTCTTCTCCCAAAGCTCGCCGTCGCTGGCGGCCAGCCCCAAGGCCGGCACGTCGACGAGGCTCAAGGGGCGCAGGGTCAGGCGGTCGGTGGAGAGGGTGACGGGCTCGATGTGCAGCATGTGGAATGGCCTTTGCAATCTGCCGCTTTGTCCCCGATTCAAGGGCAGCTCGCAACGGCTAAGGCAACACAACTCGACGTCATCACCGGCCCCATGCCGGTGATCTCGATGGAAAGCGCGGCGCCTTACAGCCTCGGGATGGCCGGCACAAGGCCGTCCATGACGGCAGAGGGCGTCATCCCTGCCGCGAACAAGGGTCGGCTCCGGGCTCGCTTCAGCTCAGCAGATAGACAAGCCCGGGCAAGGCCACCGCCAGGCCCGCCAGGACCCAGGCGCCGATGGCGGATTGCCAGGTCACGTTGCCCGTCGCGTTGCGCAATCTCTGAGCGCAGGTCGAGGCTTCCATCGAATGCCCGCTCAGGCATGAGCAAAGCACGTAATGAGCCTGACCGTCGGACAGCTCGAAATACCGCATGGCATCGCCGAGCCGGTCGCTCGCCAGGCCGTCCGCCCGCAGGATCGAATCGTCATAGGCGATTGTGAGCGGCGAGTCTTCCTCGCGGACCAGGGCGCGCTCTGCCGGCGGCTTGTACTCGATTTCACCGAGGGAATGCAGGCGGCGCGCCGGCTCGCGTTCGAGCAGGTCGATCCAACGCTGGAGCCGTTCCTCGCGAGACAGGGGTCTCGGCTGGACATCGGCGACGCTGCGGAGCTGATCAAGAGGCTTGTGTTCCATCGATCTCCTCCTTTGTCTCAATCAGCCGATAGACTGAATGAGACACCCGATGCTGCGCGCGATGCGCGGCAAAAGTGCGACCGATGCGCATCGTGCGGAAAAGTGGCTCCGGTTTTCCGAACGAACGATGCGCTCTTCAAGGAGCGGAGCATCGGATCGAATCCCAAAAGTGGATTCCAATTTTGGGTCCGATGCTTAGGAAGATCGAATGGGTTACGCGAACTACTCTTCAGGCGCTTCGACGATCGGGTCGTAGCGGCTCGTATCGAGCCCGAGGAGGTTGAAGCTCTGCTGCATGTGCGGCGGCAGCGGCGCGGTGACGTCGATGGGCTTTCCGGTCCTCGGATGGGCGATGACGATGCGCCGCGCCAGGAGATGCAGCTTGTTCTGGATGCCGCCGGGCAGCTCCCAGTTCTCGATGTCGAAATATTTCGGGTCGCCCACGATGGGATGGCCGATATGGGCCGCGTGGGCGCGCAGCTGGTGCGTGCGTCCGGTGACGGGCTTCAGCGACAGCCAAGCGAGCTTCTGCGCCGCCGTATCGACCACCGCGTAATAGGTCAGCGCGTGGCTGGCGCCCTCGTCGCCGTGGCGGGCCACGCGCATGCGGGAATCACCCTCGTCGCCTTCCTTGGCCAGATAGGTCGAGACCCGGCCCTGCCGGACCCGCGGCACACCGGCGACGAGCGCCCAATAGATCTTGCGCGTGGTGCGGGCGCGGAAGGATTTGGCCATGGTGGACGCGGCAAAGCGCGTCTTGGCGATGACGAGGCAGCCGGCCGTGTCCTTGTCGAGACGGTGCACGAGGCGCGGCTTCTGCCCCTCGTCGTCCTTCAACGCCTCGAGCAGGCCGTCTACATGCCGCTTGGTGCCCGATCCGCCCTGGACGGCGAGCCCCATCGGCTTGTTGATAATGAGAACGTCCTTGTCCTCGTAGAGCGTGATCGACTTCAGGAAGTCGCGGTCGTCCTGGTCCTTGGCGGCGTTGCGGGACACCGGCCGCGGCTGGTCGAGCTTCAACGGCGGCACGCGGACCTTCTGGCCGGCCAGGAGCCGGTCGTTCGGCTGCGCGCGCTTGCCGTCGATCCGCAGTTCCCCTTTGCGGACGATGCGCTGGATATGCGTGAAGGCGAGCTGCGGGAAACGGGCGACCAGGAAACGATCGACGCGCATGTCGGCCTCGTCGGGCTCGACCACGAGGGTCTGCACGCCCGTCGCCAGGACCTCCTGGGCCTCCGCACGGGCCTGGGCCCGTGTCGGGCCACGCGGAGCCTCGGCGGCCGCAGGCCGTGCCTGTTTCAGCCGCGCAGCCGGCTTCTCGCGCAGGGCCGATGCCGCCGCACGCGGCTTGCCCACAGCCGATTTCAACCCGCCCGGCTTCGCCGAAGATTTGGTCGACGACTTCGACGATGACGACTTGGACGACGGCGACTTGCGCGCCGGCCTGTCCTCGCGCGAGCGAAAGTCCTGCCGGGCACCGGAGCGTCCGCCACGACCGTTATTCTGTCCTGAACCGCTTTTTCTCATGGAACTGTCGGTATCAGAGCGCCGCCGAAGCGGCAATCGAGGTTTGGAGCATCAAACGCAAAAGTGGGCACCGGTTTTGCGTGAAAAGATGCATTAAACCAAAACCTTGAAGCATGAGCGTGAGTTCGAATGCACGTCCGATGCTTCAAGCCGCGATCGTCCGGACAAGGCCGAGACCGGTCACCAATCCTGCGATGGAAAGAAGAACCGACCCGACCACGTAGGTCGCCGCGACCCCGGCCTGCCCCCGCTCCCAGATCAGCACCGCATCGAGCGAGAACGCCGAGAATGTCGTGAAGCCGCCGAGGATCCCGGTGGTGAGGAAGAGCCGCAGGGGCTGGCTCCATCCCTCGCCGGCCTTGAAGGCGAGCCACCCGGCGATGGCCCCCATGAGAAACGAGCCGGCAACGTTCACCGTCAGCGTTCCCCAGGGAAAAGCCGTCCCGCAGTAACGGGCGCAGCCGAGATTGACCCCATGCCGGAGAGCACCGCCGATCCCGGCGCCGAGGAAAACGAGGAGATAGGATTTCATGCGGTTAAGTTAACAGCCCGCCTTCTGCTTGAACAAGGTCAGATCGTTCTCAACATTCTCAAGGCCATTGCCCTTCACCTGAACGATGAGGCGGCACGCCTCAACTTTATCGCCTGTCAGCAGAGCGGCCCATGCCAAGTTCATGCGTGGGACCGCCCAATCCGGCGTGTCCTTGATCGCCTTCTCTAAAAGAGGCTTTGCCTCATGAGGACGCCCGGCCATCAGCAAAGTTCGGCCATGATCGGCGCTGAGGGACAAAGATGGCGCTTTCATTCGAGCTGCTACGCGGAACAATTCATCCGCGTACTCGAAGTCCCTGAAGCGGGCAGCGACCACCATTGCAAAGCCATGATAGACGCCGCTTTGTTGAGGATCGAGCAGGTAAGCTTGGTTGAACCGCTTTGCTGCGGTCGAGAAATCTTGTTGCTCCAGGAAGGCTCGTGTACCGCTTTTGAGAGCAGCATCTGCGGCCTTCGAGCGATCTGGAACTTGCTGCAGAACACTGTCGATCAACTGCTGATCCGCAGCCTTTTGCGCTGCGTTCTTTTCTACGAAGTTGAAGAATGGGGCCTCATTGGCTGGCACCTGATATGTCTTGCGCGTCACCATGGCTCCCGGAGCCACTTCGACTTTCTGTGCGTGAGCGAACGAGGGAAGGCTCGCCCCCAGCGCCCAAACCAATACCACAATGAACTTATTCATAGCCGCTCCTCGGATAAGCTCAGCTTAGCTCAAGAAGCAAAATACTCAATATAACGTTATTAACGCCGCTCTTTCCTAAGCTTCTCCCACCAGTCCAACCGCTTCCTGATTTCCCGCTCGAAGCCGCGGTCCACCGGATCGTAGAATTCCTGCCGCCCCAGCTTCTCGGGCCAGTAATCCTGGCCCGAGAAGGCGTCCGGCTCGTCGTGGTCATAAGCGTAGCTGTCCCCGTAACCGATCTGCTTCATGAGCTTGGTCGGAGCGTTGAGGATCGTCTTGGGCGGCATGAGGGAGCCGTGCTCCTTCGCCACCCGGGTGGCGGCCTTGTAGGCGGTGTAGAGCGCGTTCGATTTCGGCGCGGTGGCGAGATAGACGGCCGCCTGGGCCAGCGCGAGCTCCCCTTCCGGCGAACCGAGGAAGTCGAAGGCATCCTTGGCCGCATTGGCGATGACCAGCGCCTGGGGATCGGCGAGCCCGATATCCTCGACGGCCATGCGGACCAGTCTGCGGGCGATGAAGAGCCGGTCCTCCCCTGCGTCGAGCATGCGGGTCAGATAATAGAGCGCCGCATCCGGATCGGAGCCCCGGACGGTTTTGTGTAGGGCGGAGATGAGGTTGTAGTGCCCTTCCTGCCCCTTGTCGTAGATCGGCGCGCGGCGCTGGATGATCTCCTGCAGCTGCTCCGCGTCGAACACTTCGTCGGGTTTCGCCGAGCGCCAGACCTCCTCGGCCAGCGTCAGGACCGCTCGTCCGTCCCCGTCCGCCATGCGCACGAGGGACGCCCGCGCCTCATCGTCGAGCGGCAGGCTCTTGCCGGTCACCTCTTCGGCTCGCGCGAGGATCCGCTCGATGGCGGGCTCGTCGAGGGACTTGAAGAGCAGCACTCGGGCGCGCGACAGAAGCGCCGCGTTCAGCTCGAAGGACGGGTTCTCCGTGGTGGCGCCGACCAGCGTGATGGTGCCGTCCTCCATGACAGGCAGGAAGGCGTCGAGCTGGGCCCGGTTGAAGCGGTGAATCTCGTCGACGAACAGCAGCGTGCCCTTACCCGTGGACCGACGGTGCCGGGCCGCCTCGAACACCTTCTTGAGATCCGCCACGCCGGAGAAGATCGCCGAGATCTGCTCGAAGTGCAGGTCCGTTTCATGGGCGAGCAGGCGCGCGACCGTGGTCTTGCCGGTGCCGGGCGGCCCCCAGAAGATGAGAGACCCGAGGGTCTTAGATGCGATGAGCCGGGTCAGGATCCCGTCGGGCCCGACAAGGTGGTCTTGGCCCACCACCTCGGACAGCTGGGTCGGCCGCATCCTGTCCGCCAGCGGACGAGGCGCGTTGCGGTCGAGGCCGGCGGATGAAAACAGGTCGCTCATGATGGATCAGGGACTAAAGGAACGGGCCAACATCCATATCCGATCTCACCCCCGCCGTCCCGTCTATCGCCCAAGAACCGTCGTAAAGACCCGCCCGCCCCGGCTGACCGTGATCTCCCAGTAGCCGCCGTTGCGGTTGATCAGGCGGTCCGCATCCTTCGTGGACGTCAGACGCTCGCCGTTGATGGCGACGATCTGGTCGCCCTTCTCGAAGCCCACACTGGCGGCGACGCTGCGATCCTCCAGGTCCGCCACGACCACGCCGTCATCCGCGACCTCGATCTGCAGCTCGTCGGCGACGGCGGGCGACATGTTCACGAGGGTCGCGCCGGCGAACGGCGTGCGGGCCCGGCCCTGCACCGGCTCACGCTTCGGGTTCTCCGGCGGGGGCGTGAGCTTGACCTGAAGGGTCGTCTGCTTGCCGCCGCGAAGGATTGTGAGAGGAGCCTCGCCCTGCGTTCCCTTGAGAGTGAAGCGGTAGCCGAAGGAGTCCGGATTATCGACCGGCTGGCCGTCCACCATGAGGATCGCGTCGCCCCGCTTCAGGCCGGCCTCCGCGGCCGGTCCCTTGTCGTAGACGGCCGTTACCAGAACGCCTGTCGGGCGCTCCAGACCGAGCCCGCTCGCGATATCGCCATCCACGGGCTGGAGACGCGCGCCCAGCCAGGGCCGCACGACGTTCTTGGCGCCCCCCTTGGCGGAGTTCAGCACCACCTTGACCATGCTGGAGGGAACGGCGAAGCCGATGCCGATGCTGCCGCCGGAGCGAGAATAGATCGCCGTGTTGATGCCGACCACACGGCCGTTCATGTCGATGAGGGCGCCGCCCGAATTGCCGGGGTTGATGGCCGCATCGGTCTGGATGAAGAACTGGTAATCGGAGATGCCGACCTGCGTCCGCGCCAGGGCCGACACGATGCCCTGGGTGACCGTCTGGCCGACGCCGAAGGGATTGCCGATGGCGAGCACGATGTCGCCGACCTGGAGGGCTTCGGAATCGCCGAGTTCGATCGCCTGGAGGTTGGTGGCGTCCTTGAGCTTCAGCACGGCGATGTCGGTGCGCTGATCGCGCAGCAGGATGTCGGCCGCGAATTCCCGCCGGTCCGCCAGCGCGACCTTCACCTCGTTCATGTTCTCGATCACGTGGTTGTTCGTGATCACGAGGCCCGACGGATCGACGATGACGCCAGAGCCGAGGGAGCTCTGCGACCGCCCCCTGGGAACGCCCGGCGCATTGTCGCCGAAGAAGCGGCGGAAATATTCCTCCATGGCGGCGTTCTGCCGCTTCTCGGAGCGGCTGGCATAGACATTGACGACCGACCCGGCCGTCTGGCGCACGACCGGCGCGAAGGACAGCTGGACCTGCGCCTTGCTCTCAGGGACGACGCGCTGCGTCTGGGCCTGTGCTCCTGCAATACCGACGGCCATCAGAGCGGCGGTGAGTGACAGGCGAAACGGCGAAAAGCGCATAACCGGCGAATCCTCTCTTCAGCGATGACTTCAGATAAAGCGCGAAGCCCGAAATACCAAGTTCAGGGGAGGACAGCGGACCGTTTCAAACAAAAAGGGCGGCCCGAGGGCCGCCCTTGATGATATCCTTGCAACCGAGATCTTACTCGGCGGCTTCGACCAGCTCTTCCTTCATGGTCGGGCCCGAATCCTGGCCGCGCGCATCCACGTCGCGGTCCACGAACTCGATCACGGCCAGAGGGGCGTTGTCGCCGTAGCGGAAGCCGGCCTTCAGGACGCGGGTGTAGCCGCCGTTGCGGTCCTGGTAGCGCTTGCCAAGAACGTCGAACAGCTTCTTGACCATGGTCTCGTCGCGCAGCTTCGACATGGCGAGACGACGGGCATGCAGGTCACCGCGCTTGCCGAGGGTGATCAGCTTCTCGACGACCGGACGCAGGTCCTTCGCCTTCGGCAGGGTCGTGACGATCTGCTCGTGCTTGATCAGCGCAGCCGCCATATTGGCGAACATGGCCTTGCGGTGTTCGGTCGTGCGGTTGAAGCGACGACCACGAAATCCGTGACGCATTGGCTTTCTCCTTGATCTTACGGCCGCCGTGCCAAGGTACGGCCGTCTCTCTTATGATCCCCGCCCTTTCGGACGAGGGGCAGATTTGAGGCCGCCTTCATTGTGAGGCGGCCTCAAGAAACTCAGTAATGCTCTTCGAAGCGCTTCGCGAGGTCTTCGATGTTCTCCGGCGGCCAGCCCGGCACGTCCATGCCGAGGTGCAGGCCCATGCCGGCGAGAACTTCCTTGATCTCGTTGAGCGACTTGCGGCCGAAGTTCGGGGTGCGGAGCATTTCCGCCTCGGACTTCTGGATGAGATCGCCGATGTAGACAATATTGTCGTTCTTCAGGCAGTTCGCCGAACGGACCGACAGCTCGAGCTCGTCCACCTTCTTGAGCAGGGCCGGGTTGAACGGCAGCTGCGGCGCGGCAGCGGCAGCCTCTTCCTTGCGCGGCTCTTCGAAGTTGACGAAGACCTGGAGCTGATCCTGCAGGATGCGGGCGGCATAGGCCACGGCATCCTCAGGCGTCACGGCGCCGTTGGTCTCGACCGTCATGATCAGCTTGTCGTAGTCGAGAATCTGGCCCTCGCGGGTGTTCTCGATGCGATAGGAGACCTTCTTCACCGGGCTGTAGAGCGAGTCGACCGGGATGAGGCCGATGGGGGCGTCCTCGGTGCGATTGCGCTCGGCCGGAACGTAGCCCTTGCCCATATCGACCGTGAACTCCATGCGGATCTCGGCGCCCTCGTCGAGGGTGCAGAGCACGAGCTCGGGGTTCAGGATCTGCACATCGCCGACCGTGTTGATGTCGCCAGCCGTCACGGCGCCGGGGCCGGTCTTGCGGAGCGTCATGCGCTTCGCGCCCTCGCCCTGCATCTTGATGGCGATCGTCTTCACGTTGAGGACGATGTCGGTCACGTCCTCGCGGACGCCCGGGATGGACGAGAACTCGTGCAGCACGCCGTCGATATGGATCGCCGTCACCGCCGCGCCCTGGAGCGACGACAGGAGGACCCGGCGCAGCGAGTTGCCGAGCGTCGTGCCGAAGCCACGCTCGAGCGGCTCGGCCACGACCGTCGCGATGCGCTTCGGGTCGTCGCCGGGGGCGACTTCAAGCTTGTTCGGCTTAATCAGCTCTTGCCAGTTCTTTTGGATCACAACCACACCTCATGAGGTACGGCTTGAAGGGAGGCGCTCAGTCCGCCCTTTAAACCGGAACGCGCGTGGGTTTTGGACCCACGCGCCGGATAACCTTAGACGCGGCGACGCTTGCGCGGGCGGCAGCCGTTGTGCGGGATCGGCGTCACGTCACGGATCGACGTGACGGTGAAACCGGCCGACTGGAGGGCGCGCAGAGCGGACTCACGGCCTGAGCCGGGACCGGACACCTCGACCTCGAGGGTGCGCATGCCGTGCTCGGCAGCCTTGCGGGCCGCATCTTCAGCGGCGATCTGCGCCGCGTAAGGGGTCGACTTACGCGAACCCTTGAAACCCATGGCGCCAGCCGAGGACCAGGAGATCGTGTTTCCCTGGGCGTCGGTGATGGTGATCATGGTGTTGTTGAACGAGGCGTTCACATGCGCCACGCCGGAAACGATGTTCTTGCGTTCGCGGCGGCGGACGCGGGTAGCTTCTTTAGCCATTCCAAAGATCCTTCAAGCGCGCCCGTCGTTCCAGGCGCTCGGGAGAAAAGGCCGCCCGTCGGGGGCGGCCGATCAAAATTACTTCTTCTTGCCGGCGATCGGCTTCGCCTTGCCCTTGCGGGTGCGGGCGTTCGTGTGGGTACGCTGACCGCGGGTCGGAAGGCTGCGGCGGTGGCGCAGGCCACGATAGGCGGCAAGATCCATCAGGCGCTTGATGTTCATGGACACTTCGCGGCGCAGATCACCTTCGACGATGTAGTCGCGGTCGATCGTCTCGCGGATGGCCAGAACTTCGGCGTCGGTCAGCTGGTTCACGCGGCGCTCGGCCGGGATGTTGACCTTCTCGACGATCTCCTGGGCCTTCTTGGGCCCAATGCCGTGGATGTACTGAAGCGCGATCACAACGCGCTTGGCGGTCGGGATGTTGACGCCTGCTATACGGGCCATCGTCCGTCTCCATGTGGGAAGCAAATGCTTCGGGTTTTGGTTATCGCGCGTCCGGTGGAGGCCGGCCCCTGCGCGGGCTTATGCAAAACAAAACGACCCGATTGACTTCTCCCGAAGCCCTTCGAGCCGAGCTCATCTTTTGCAAGGGGAGGCACATAGCCGCTTTTTGGCGTTGCGTCAACACCGTTTACCGGCTCCGCCGGTAGTCGGTTCCCTGCCCTGCACCTTAGGGACCTATCCTGACCGCATCACCGGACACCCAGTATTGATTCGCCGGAAGATTAACTGCAACTCTATAGCGACAGAAATCCGGCGAGCTCCGCCGCTGAACTACTGTTGCTCCGATGATCATCGCACAGCGCGATCTCGACTATGCCGCACAATCAGGGACAACCATTCCTGTGCCTGTCAGGCTTTATGCCCCCGAGGGTGGCGGCAAACACTGGTCTTGCCGCTTCTCTATTGGCTGGCCCGACGGCGTGGATGAGGACACAAGCCATGGCGTCGATCAGGTCCAGGCGATCATTCTAGCGCTTCAGACGATCAGTGCGCGGCTGTATCTCAGCGACTACCACCAGTCCGGAGGCTTGTATTTCGAAACACCGGGATCCGGTTACGGCTTTCCCGTGCCGAAGATCCTACGGGACGTTCTGATCGGAGACGATAAGAGGTTTGACGGGAACGGATGAGAAGCAGCCAGGCTGCCCCTGCCCTTCAGCGACCCAGGATTCTCTTGACCGCTTCCGTTACGTCGTCGATGGGCTTCATGCCGTCGACGGTCCTGAGCATGCCCCTGCTCTCGTAATAGGCCGAAAGCGGAGCCGTCTGGTTCCGGTAGGCTTCGAGCCGGGTCTTGAAGACCTCCGGGTTGTCGTCTTTGCGGACCGGCTCTCCGCGGGCTTCCGTCTCCCTGGCGCGCTTGACGATCCGGTCGACCAGCTCGACTTCGTTCACCTTGAACTCGATGACGGAATCGAGCTTGAGGCCCTTATCGGCCAGCATGGCGTCGAAGGCCTCGGCCTGAGCCACGGTCCGCGGGAACCCGTCGAGGATGAAGCCGTTCCTGGCGTCGGCCTCTTCGATCCGGTCGGCGATGATGCCGACCACGATATCGTCGGACACCAGATCGCCCCGGTCCATGACGGCTTTCGCCTTGAGGCCCACCGGCGTGCCGGCTGCCACCGCTGCGCGGAGCATGTCGCCCGTCGACAGCTGCGGAATCCCCAGCCTCTCGACCAGACGCACAGCCTGAGTGCCTTTTCCGGCCCCCGGCGGCCCCAGCAGAATCATCCTCATCGACGCCCCCCTCACTCCGTCGAGTGTCCCCGCCTTCAGGCGGGATCGTCAAAGTCCGGAGCCGCTCTCCCGGCGGAGACCGGCTCCCCTTGCCAGTCACGTGTTCATTGACGGCGAACCGGCCCCCCGATTCGCCGGAGATCGCCTTATCGCCTGCGGGCGCCCTTGAGCTTCGCCTTCTTGACGAGGCCCTCGTACTGGTGCGCCAGAAGATGGCCGTGCACCTGGGCGACCGTGTCCATGGTAACAGACACCACGATCAGAAGCGAAGTGCCGCCAAAGTAGAATGGCAAAGCGGCGTAAGACACCAGCAGTTCGGGAATCAGGCAGATGATCACCAGATAGGCCGCGCCCAGCACGGTGATACGGGTCAGGACCTGGTCGATGAAATCCGCCGTGCGCTCGCCGGGACGGATGCCCGGAATGAAGCCACCCTGCTTCTTCAGGTTGTCGGCCGTCTCGGTCGGATTGAACACGATAGCCGTGTAGAAAAAGGCGAAGAAAACGATCAGCGCGGCATACATGAACATGTAGGCCGGCCGCCCATGGCCCAGATAGGTCGTGAGCATAGAGATGATGCCCGTCCCGTCGGCGTTGTGCTGGAAGCTGCCGATGGTGGCCGGCAGCAGCAGCAGCGACGAGGCGAAGATCGGCGGAATCACGCCCGAGGTGTTCAGCTTGAGCGGCAGGAACGACGTCTGGCCCTCATAGATCCGGTTGCCGACCTGGCGCTTCGGATAATTGATGAGCAGGCGGCGCTGAGCGCGCTCCATGAACACGACGAAGTAGATGATGGCCACGGCCATGACGATGACGCCGAGGATCAGGCCCGTCGAGATCGCGCCCTGGCGGCCGAGCTCGAGCGTGCCTGCGATCGCGTTCGGCAGGTTCGCCACGATGCCGGCGAAGATGATCAGCGACGTGCCGTTGCCGATGCCCCGCGAGGTGATCTGCTCGCCCAGCCACATGAGGAACATGGTGCCGCCGGTGAGCGTGATCACGGTCGAGATGAGGAAGAACGGCCCGGGAGCCTGCACGATGGTCCCCGAGCTCTGCAGGCCGACCGCGATGCCCCAGGACTGGAACACGGCCAGGAACACCGTCAGGTACCGCGTGTACTGGTTCAGGATCTTGCGCCCCGCCTCCCCTTCCTTCTTCAGCGCCTCGAGCGAGGGCAGAACGGAGGTGAGGAGTTGGACGATGATCGATGCCGAGATGTAAGGCATGATGTTCAAGGCGAAGATCGCCATGCGCTCCACGGCGCCGCCCGAGAACATGTTGAAGAGGCCGAGCACGCCCCCGCTGGCATTCTGGAAGCTCTGCCGGAGAGCCTCCGGGTCGATACCGGGCAGCGGAATATAGGTGCCGAGACGGTAGATGATGAGAGCGCCCAAGGTGAACCAGATGCGCTTCTTCAGCTCATCGGCCTTGGCAATGGCGCCGAAATTGATGTTTGCCGCAAGTTGCTCGGCTGCTGAGGCCATAGTGGTGTCCCCGAATTCCCTGATACGTGACGGTCATCACGCAAACGGCGGCCACGCGATCAGACGCGGGCCGCCGCTTGGATCTTAGTCAATGTGGGCGCTGGCTCACGCCTGCGCAACGGCACCCAGGAGGGTGACCGAGCCACCAGCCTTCTCGATCGCTTCGACGGCCGACTTGGACGCGCCGTGGACCTGGAAGGAAAGCTTCGTCTTGAGCTCGCCGACGCCGAGGATCTTCACGCCGTCGCGGGGCTTGGACACAACACCGGCGGCAACCAGCGACTCGACGGTCACGGCGGCAGCCGTGTCGAGCTTGCCGGCCTCGATGGCCTGCTGGATACGGCCGACATTGACCTCGTTGAGGTCGATCGCGTTCGGCTTGTTGAAGCCGCGCTTCGGCAGACGGCGATGCAGAGGCATCTGACCGCCTTCGAAGCCCTTGATCGACACGCCGGTACGGGACTTCTGTCCCTTCACGCCGCGTCCACCGGTCTTGCCCTTGCCGGAGCCGATACCACGGCCGACACGCATGCGGTTCTTGGTGGAACCTTCGTTGTCACGAATTTCGTTGAGTTTCATGACGCTCTCCTCACTGCCCGTCGACAACGCGCACGAGGTGCTTGACCTTTTCGATCATGCCGCGCACAGCCGGCGTGTCTTCCAAGGTCGAGGTACGGTGAAGCTTGTTGAGCTTGAGGCCGATCAGCGTCTGGCGCTGCTTGGCTTCGCGGCGGATCGGCGAGCCGATCTGCTCAACGGTGACGGTCTTCCCAGCGGAAGCAGGATTCTTTGCCATCGTCAAAGCCTCCCTTACGCTTCAGCGCCAGCGGCTTCGCTGGCATCCGCATCGCGGCGGCGAGCCTGCAGCGTCGAGACCTTCAGGCCACGGCGAGCAGCGACCGAACGCGGGCTGTCCTCGTTCTTGAGCGCGTCGAACGTCGCGCGGACGAGGTTGTACGGGTTCGACGAGCCGAGCGACTTGGCGACCACGTCCTGCATGCCCACCACTTCGAAGACGGCACGCATCGGGCCACCGGCGATGATGCCGGTACCCTGGGGAGCGGCACGCAGCACGACCTTGCCGGCGCCATGGCGGCCGTTCACGTCATGGTGGAGCGTGCGGCCCTCGCGGAGGGCGACGCGGATCATGGAACGCTTGGCGGCGTCCGTGGCCTTGCGGATGGCTTCCGGCACTTCACGGGCCTTGCCGTGGCCGAAGCCGACGCGGCCCTTCTGGTCGCCGACGACGACGAGAGCAGCGAAGCCGAAGCGACGGCCGCCCTTCACCACCTTGGCGACGCGATTGATGTGGACCAGGCGGTCCACGAATTCGCTGTCGCGCTCTTCGCGATCAGCACGTTCTCTTGGTTCTCTAGCCATGAGACCTCTCACTTGCGCGGGCGGCGGGCCCGCTCGCTAAGGGTTGCTTGGATTATACCCGCCGTTAGAAATCCAGACCGCCTTCACGGGCTGCGTCGGCCAGAGCCTTGACGCGGCCGTGATAGAGGTAGCCCGAGCGGTCGAAGATGACCTGCTTCACGCCGGCCTGAACCGCGCGCTCCGCAACGAGCTTGCCCACTTCCTTCGCCGCATCCACGGTGGCGCCGGTCTTGAGCTTGCCCTTCAGGTCAGCCTCGAGGGTCGAAGCCGAGGCGACCGTATGGCCGCGCACGTCATCGATGACCTGGGCGTAGATCTGCTTGGACGAACGGAAGACCGACAAACGCGGACGGCCATTCGCTGCCTTCTTGATCGCACGGCGCACACGAGCCTTGCGGCGATCTTCAGCGCCTTTCTTCTCAGCCATGATACGTCGTCCTTACTTCTTCTTGCCTTCCTTGCGGAAGATGAACTCGTCGGAGTACTTGACGCCCTTGCCCTTGTAGGGCTCCGGACCGCGATACTCGCGGATCTCGGCGGCGGTCTGACCGACGACCTGCTTGTCGATGCCGGCCACGATGATCTCCGTGGGCTTGGGCGTCGTGATCGTGACACCGGCCGGGATCGCGTAGTCGATATCGTGGCTGTAGCCCAGCGACAGCTTCAGCACCTTGCCGGCAACGGCGGCCTTGTAGCCGACGCCGTTGATCTCGAGGCGCTTCTCGAAGCCCTTGGACACGCCTTCGACCAGGTTCGCCACCTGGGCGCGGGACATGCCCCACTTCGAACGGGCCGTCTTGGACTCGTCGCGCGGGTTCACCGACACGGCGCCGCTCTCAAGAGCAACCGACACTTCCTCGGGAACGAGGAACGAGAGTTCGCCCTTCGAGCCCTTCACTTTTACCATCTGACCGTCAACGGTAGCCGTCACACCTGACGGAACCGTAACGGGCTTCTTGCCTACTCGGGACATTTTCGAATCTCCGTGGTTCTGTGCGGGTGCCTGGCCTTAGAAGACCTTGCAGAGCACTTCGCCGCCCACGTTCCTCTCACGGGCCTCATGGTCGGCCATCACGCCCTGGGGCGTCGAGAGGATGGTGATGCCGAGGCCGTCAGCCACGCGAGGCATGGTGTCGACGGAGGCATACACGCGGCGGCCGGGCTTGGAGACACGCTCGATGGAGCGGATCACCGGCTGACCGTCATAGTACTTCAGCTCGATCGAGAACTCGGTCCGGCCGTTGCCGAACTCGGTCTGCGAATAGTCGCGGATGTAGCCCTCGCTCTTCAGAACTTCGAGGACACGGGCGCGAAGCTTCGAGCCGGGGGTGGAGACGGACCCGCGACGGCGCATCTGCGCGTTACGGATACGGGTGAGCATATCGCCCAACGGATCGTTGATCATATAATGCCCTCCCCTTACCAGCTGGACTTCACGAGGCCCGGAATCAGGCCCTTGTTGCCCAGTTCGCGCAGAGCGATACGCGACATGCCGAGCTTGCGATAGAAGGCGCGCGGGCGGCCCGTGATCTCGCAACGGTTGCGAATGCGGGTCTTGCTCGAGTTGCGCGGCAGCTCAGCCAGCTTGAGGCGCGCCTCGAAGCGCTCCTCCATGGACTTCGACTCGTCGTTGGCGACCGCCAGGAGGCGCTCGCGCCGGCCGGCGAACTTCTTCACCAGCTCGCGACGATGCTTGTTCTTCTCAATAGCGCTTTTCTTAGCCATGCTTTTATCTCCAGTGTCCGCGTTTGAGGACAGCTATCCTCACTGCCGGAACGGGAAGTTGAAGTGACGCAGCAGGGCGCGGGCTTCTTCGTCGGTCTTCGCCGTGGTGGTGATGACGACGTCCATGCCCCAAACCTGCTCGACCCTGTCGTAATTGATCTCAGGGAACACCAGGTGCTCCTTGATACCCATTGCGTAGTTGCCGCGGCCGTCGAACGACTTGGGGTTGAGGCCCCGGAAGTCGCGGACGCGGGGAAGAGCGACGGTCACGAGACGGTCAAGGAACTCGTACATGCGAGCCTTGCGCAGCGTGACCTTGGCACCGATCGGCATGCCCTCGCGAACCTTGAACTGCGAGATAGCCTTGCGGGCCTTCGTGATCACCGGCTTTTGGCCGGCGATGAGCGCGAGATCAGAAGCGGCGACCGAAGCCTTCTTCGAGTCCGCAGTCGATTCGCCGACGCCCATGTTAAGGACGATCTTCTCGATCGTCGGGACTTCCATGGGGTTCTTGTAGCCGAATTCTTCAATGAGCTTCGGACGCACCACTTCCTCGTAGTGCTTCTTCAGCCGCGGCGTGTAGCCGTCCACCTGAGCCTTAGCCATCGATCAGGTCTCCCGAACGCTTGGCGAAACGAACCTTGCGGCCGTCTTCGAGAACTTTGAAACCAACCCGGGTCGGCTTGCCGTCCTTCGGGTCCGCGTAGGCCAGGTTCGACAGGTGGATGGCAGCCTCTTTCGAGATGATGCCGCCCTCGGCGTTTGCCGTCTGGCGCTGGTGGCGCTTCACGAGGTTCACGCCACGGACGACCGCGCGCTCTTCCTTCGGGAGCACCTGCACGACTTCACCGGTCTTGCCCTTGTCGCGACCGGTCAGGACAACGACCTTGTCGCCCTTCTTGATCTTCGCGGCCATTAGAGCACCTCCGGCGCAAGCGAAATGATTTTCATGTGGTTCTTGGCACGCAGTTCACGCGGAACGGGGCCGAAGATGCGGGTGCCGACCGGCTCTTTCTGATTGTTGATCAGAACGGCGGCATTGCGGTCGAAACGGATGACCGAGCCGTCAGCGCGACGGATGTCCTTGGCGGTGCGCACGACGACCGCCTTCATGACGTCGCCCTTCTTCACGCGGCCGCGCGGGATAGCTTCTTTCACGGATACGACGATGATATCGCCCACGGAAGCGTACTTACGCTTCGAACCGCCGAGAACCTTGATGCACATCACGCGACGGGCGCCGGAATTATCGGCGACGTCAAGATTCGTCTGCATCTGGATCATGGCTTTGATCCTTTCCTTTGTTTCAGACAGGTTTCCGGGCCAAGGCAGGATTGCCCCCCGGACTACGCCTGACGGGGATCTGACGTCCCCTGCCCTTCAAATGTCGAGAGAGGCGGCCGTATACACGAACCGCCCCCATTAGACAACCCCAAAACGAAAGCTTTTAGGCCTTCGCTTCGTTGACGAGCACCCAGGTCTTGAGTTTGGAGAACGGCTTGGTCTCTTCGATGAAGACCGTGTCGCCCACCTTGGCAGTGTTGTTCTCGTCGTGTGCGTGGTAGTTCTTCGTCTTACGCACGGTCTTCTTCAGAACCGGGTGCGTGAAACGACGTTCCACCTTCACGACGACCGTCTTGTCCTGCTTATCGCTGACAACGACGCCCTGCAAAACGCGCTTCGGCATCTTGATTTCCTCTTAAGCCTTAGCCGCAGCGGCCTTGTGGCGCTGCAGCGTCTTGACGCGGGCGATGTCCCGGCGGACCTCACGGACGCGTCCGGTGTTTTCGAGCTGGCCGGTCGCACGCTGGAAGCGGAGGTTGAACTGCTCCTTCTTCAGGTTCAGCAACTCGTCCGACAGCTGGTCCTTCGACATCGCGTTGAGGTCAGAGGCTCTCTGCTTAGACTTCATGATCCCCTCCTTACTCGGCAATGCGCTGAATGAAGCGCGTCTTGATCGGGAGCTTCGCTGCGCCGAGGCGCAGGGCCTCGCGAGCGATATCCTCGGGCACGCCGTCGATCTCGAACATGATACGGCCAGGCTTTACCTTGGCCGCCCAGAATTCGGGAGCGCCCTTACCCTTACCCATACGCACTTCGGTCGGCTTCGACGACACCGGCACGTCCGGGAAGATGCGGATCCACACCCGGCCCGCGCGCTTCATGGCGCGGGTGATGGCGCGGCGAGCCGCTTCGATCTGACGAGCGTTGACGCGCTCGGGTTCCATCGCCTTCAGGCCGAACTGGCCGAAGTTGAGGTCCGTACCGCCTTTCGCAGTGCCGGAGATACGGCCCTTGAACTGCTTACGGAACTTGGTTTTCTTCGGTTGCAACATGGCAAACCTCTCCTGACCTCTCGGTTACGCCGCTTGCTCGCGGCGGCCACCGGAGCGGCCTCCTTCGTCGTTCATCCGCTTGTCCTGGGCCATCGGATCGTGCTCGAGGATTTCGCCCTTGAAGATCCAGACCTTGATGCCGCAGGTGCCATAGGTCGTGAAGGCCGTGGACGTTCCGTAATCCACATCCGCACGCAGGGTATGCAGCGGAACGCGGCCCTCGCGATACCATTCGAGGCGGGCGATTTCAGCGCCACCCAGACGGCCCGAGCAGTTGATACGGATGCCCTCGGCGCCCAGACGCATCGCCGACTGAACGGCGCGCTTCATGGCGCGGCGGAAAGCGACACGGCGCTCGAGCTGCTGAGCGATCGAGTCGGCCACCAGCGTCGCGTCGACCTCCGGCTTGCGGACTTCGACGATGTTGATCGCCACGTCGGCGTCCGTCATCTTCGAAACGAGCTTGCGCAGCTTCTCGATGTCGGCGCCCTTCTTGCCGATCACCACGCCCGGGCGACCCGAGTGGATGGTGACGCGGCACTTCTTGTGCGGGCGTTCGATCACGATCTTCGAAACGGCGGCCTGCTTCAGCTGCTTCATGAGAGCTTCGCGAATCGCCATGTCCTCATGCATCAGCTTGGCGTACTCGCCCTTGCCGGCGAACCAGCGCGAGTCCCAGGTCCGGTTGATGCCGAGCCGAAGACCGATCGGGTTGATTTTCTGACCCATCTGGTTCTCCTTTATGCCTGTTCGGCAACTTCCCGAACCACGATCGTGAGGTTCGAGAACGGCTTCATGATACGAGCACCCCGGCCGCGGGCCCGGGCGTGGAAGCGCTTCATGACGAGCGCCTTGCCCACATAGGCCTGGCTGACGACGAGATCGTCCACATCGAGGTTGTGGTTGTTCTCGGCGTTGGCAATGGCGCTCTCGAGGCACTTCTTCACGTCACGCGCGATGCGCTTGCGAGAGAACTCGAGATCGGCGAGAGCCGCAGAAACCTTCTTGCCGCGGATAAGGGCCGCAACAAGGTTGAGCTTCTGGGGGCTGACGCGCAGCATGCGAGCGACGGCTTGAGCCTCGGTGTCGCTCAGTGCGCGAGGAGTCGCGGCCTTACCCATCTTACTTCCTCTTCGCCTTCTTGTCCGCCGCGTGGCCGTGGAAAGTGCGGGTCGGCGAGAACTCGCCGAACTTGTGACCCACCATTTCCTCGTTCACGGAGACGGGAATGTGCTTCTGACCGTTGTAGACCCCGAAGGTGAGGCCAACAAACTGCGGGAGGATCGTGGAGCGGCGGCTCCAGATCTTGATAACCTCGTTGCGGCCCGAGGAACGGGCAGCCTCGGCCTTCTTGAGGAGGTAGCCGTCGACGAACGGACCCTTCCAAAGCGAACGTGCCATGACGTGCCTCTATCCTTACTTCTTCCGAGCGTGGCGGCTCGACACGATAAACTTGTCGGTCCGCTTGTTCGAACGGGTTTTCTTGCCCTTGGTCGGTACGCCCCACGGGGACACCGGATGACGACCACCGGAGGTGCGACCCTCACCACCACCGTGCGGGTGGTCGATCGGGTTCATGGAAACGCCGCGGTTGTGCGGACGCTTGCCAAGCCAACGGTTACGACCAGCCTTACCGATCGAGGTGTTCATGTGGTCCGGGTTCGACACCGCACCGACGCTGGCGAAGCACAGCCCATGGACCAGGCGCTGCTCACCGGAGTTCAGGCGGATCGTCACGTAGCCCTGGTCACGACCAACGATCTGAGCATACGTTCCGGCGGAACGGGCGAGAGCGCCGCCCTTGCCGATCTTCAGCTCGACGTTGTGGATGATCGTTCCCACCGGCATGTTGCCGATCGGCATCGCGTTGCCCGGCTTGATGTCGACCTGCTCGCCAGCCGACACCTGATCGCCGACAGCCAGACGCTGCGGGGCCAGGATGTAGGACTGCTCGCCGTCGGCGTAGCGGATCAGAGCGATGAAGGCGGTGCGGTTCGGATCGTACTCGATCCGCTCCACAGTCGCCGCATCGCCCAGACGGGCGCGACGCTTGAAGTCGACCAGACGGAGGGTGCGCTTGTGACCACCGCCACGGAAGCGGACGGTCACGCGACCCAGGTTGTTGCGGCCGCCGGAGGAGCTCTTGCCCTCCGTCAGCTTCTTGACCGGCTTGCCCTTGTAGAGCTCGCTGCGGTCGACGATCACCAGCTGGCGCAGGCCGGGGGTGATCGGTTTGAATGTTTTCAAAGCCATCGGATCACTCTCTCAACCGATCAGAGGCCCGTCGTGACGTCGATGGTCTGGCCCTCAACGAGGGTTACGACCGCCTTCTTCACGTCCGACCGCTGGCCGCGGATGCCGCGGAACATCTTCACCTTGCCCTTGGTGACGAGCGTGTTGACGCTCTTCACCTTGACATCGAACAGCTTCTCCACCGCTTCCTTGATCTGCGGCTTCGTCGCATCCGGACGCACCTTGAAGACAACCTTGTTCTGTTCGGACAGGGTCGTGGCCTTCTCGGTGATGACCGGGCTTACGATCACATCGTAATGGCGCGGGTCCAGGCTCATTTGAAACGCGCCTCCAGCGCATCGACAGCCGACTTCGTGAGAACGAGCTTCTCGCGACGCAGGATGTCATAGACGTTGATGCCCTGCACCGGCAGGACGTCGATGTTCGGGATGTTGCGAGCAGCCCGCTGGAAGTTCGTCTCGATTTCAGCGCCGCCGATGATCAGGGCGTTGCCGAGACCGAGCTTGCCGAAGCGCTCGACGAGAGCCTTCGTCTTCGGCTCGGAAAGCTTCACGTCGTCGATCACGACGAGCGAAGAATCCTTGGCCTTCGACGAGAGCGCGTGCTTCAGGGCGAGAGCGCGAACCTTCTTGGGCAGATCGTGAGCATGGCTGCGGACCTGCGGGCCGAAGGCACGACCGCCGCCCCGGAATTGGGGAGCGCTCGCGGCGCCGTGGCGGGCGCTGCCGGTGCCCTTCTGCTTGTAGACCTTCTTCGTCGTCCGGTCGATGTCCGAACGATTCTTGACGGCGTGCGTGCCGGCCTGGCGCTTCGCGAGCTGCCAGCGGACGCAACGGGCCAGAAGATCGGCGCGCGGCTCGAGACCGAAGATGGTCTCGTTCAGGTCGACCGAACCGGCGTTGCCGCCTTCGAGCGTGGTGATATCAAGCTTCATCACGCATTCTCCTCTTGGGCCTGCTCAGCCTGGGCGGCCGGCGCAGCATCGTTGGCCGAGCGGAATGCGCCGGGCATCGGCACTTCCTTCGGCAGCTTGCGCTTCACCGCATCGCGGACGAAGATCCAGCCGCCGGCGACACCGGGAACGGCGCCTTCGACGAGGATCAGACCGCGCTCGACGTCGGTCGACACGACACGCAGGTTCTGCGTGGTGACGCGCTCGACGCCCAGGTGACCCGGCATCTTCTTGTTCTTGAACGTCTTGCCCGGATCCTGGCGACCGCCGGTCGAACCGATCGACCGGTGGGAGACCGACACGCCGTGCGTGGCGCGCAATCCGCCGAAGTTCCAGCGCTTCATGCCGCCCGCGAAGCCCTTACCGGTCGTGATGCCCGTGACATCAACGAACTGACCGGCAATGAAGTGATCAGCGGTGATCTCGGCGCCGACCGGGATGACCGCATCCTCGGAGACGCGGAATTCCGCGAGCTTGCGCTTCGGCTCGACCTGGGCAACGGCGAAACTACCGCGCTCGGCCTTCGAAACGTTCTTCACCTTGGCCTTGCCGACGCCGACCTGCAGCGCGGTGTAGCCGTTCTTTTCCTTGGTCCGGTGGGCGACGACCTGGCAGCTGTCGACCTTCAGAACCGTGACCGGGACATGCTCGCCAGCATCCGTGAAGATGCGGGTCATCCCGACTTTCTGTGCAATGACGCCTGAGCGCATGTGCGTATCCTCTCGGCGTGTCTACCGAAGGCTCCAAGCCCGAAGGCTCAGAGCTTGATTTCCACGTCCACACCAGCAGCGAGATCGAGCTTCATCAGAGCATCAACCGTCTGCGGGGTGGGGTCCACGATATCGAGAACACGCTTGTGAGTGCGCATCTCGAACTGCTCGCGCGACTTCTTGTCGATGTGCGGCGAGCGAAGCACCGTAAAGCGCTCGATGCGCGTCGGCAGCGGGATGGGCCCGCGCACCTGAGCGCCGGTCCGCTTCGCGGTCGACACGATTTCACGTGTCGAAGCGTCGAGGATCCTGTGGTCGAACGCCTTAAGGCGAATACGAATGTTTTGACCGTTCATGGCTTATCCATTCAACAAGGGAAGCGACCGAGCCGAAACCCGGCCGCTGTCCTTTGATCCTCTCAATTAATCCATCACGGAAGCGACGACGCCGGCACCGACGGTGCGACCGCCTTCGCGGATGGCGAAGCGCAGCTTCTCTTCCATGGCGATCGGCGCAATCAGCGTCACTTCCATCGTGATGTTGTCGCCCGGCATCACCATCTCGGTGCCC